>NZ_ANKP01000043.1:0-46896 GCF_000319775.1 Cupriavidus sp. HMR-1 | reverse complement strand
CGCCGGCAGGTAGCCGCGCTGCGCGGCCAGCGCGGCGGCGTCTGGCGGCAGCGTGGTCAGGACGATGCTGCCCACGGACAAAGGACGTGGCAGCGAGGCAGTGCCGTGGCCCAGCGGATCGACGCGATACCAGCCGACCGCCACGCTGTCGGACGGGTTGTAGATCAGGCGCGGCAGCGGATGCACGAAGGACGCCCAGGCCAGCGCAGCGAGGCCGCAGGCGGACAGGCCCGCCAGCACGAGGCGAGCGCGCAAACGTGCGCGGGGCGAGCGAGGATGCGGCGCGGTGCCGGCAGTGGAAACGGCGGTCATGGCAATGCCCTCCCGATGAGCCAGGCGGCGTGCCGCTCCGCGGTGTATTCGGGCAACGGCAGGCGCGCGGCGAGGCGGTTAGCGAGCGTGCGCCAGTACGCGGGCGAGGCGCCGACAGGCGCGATGCCCAGCGCCTCGATGGCGTCGATGCGCTCCAGCACGGCGCGCACCTGGTTCTCGCCCTCGGCGTGCAGCAGCAGGCGTGCGCCGGGCTGCACGCCGGGGATGCGCTGCGCCGCATCGAGCGGCGTACAAGCCTGCATCACCATGAGCTGCCAGCGAACGGTGCCATAGTCGTTGGCCTGCCAGCGGATGCGGCAGAACATGGCGCCCGGCAGGAACACCGCGCAGCGCCGCCAGCGGTCGAGCTGGTGCGTGCGCGCAGGTTCACCGAAGCGCAGGTAGAGCTTGAAGCGCGGTTCGATGTAGGCCAGCGCCACGCGCGTCAGCGGCGCGCTGGCAGGCTGGCCGGAAGGTGCTGCGAGCGCAGCCGTAGCCGCGCCAGCGGCAGGCGAAGCGGATGCGGTCATGGCGTGTTCTCCCTGCGGTGTTCTGGAAACTCCCGCTCCAGCAGGCCGCGCAGCAGATCAGCCACGGTCACGCCTTGCGTGAAGGCCGACACCTTGATGCGCGCCCGCATGGCGGGCGTGATGTCGAGAGTGAGGCGAGCCGTGTAGAGGTCGCCCTTGCCCAGCGCATCGGCGTCGCCCTGGCGAATCCATGCTTCTGCGTGCGGATTCGCGGGCGGACGCGCGCCGATGCCGACGCGCTTGGCCGAGCGTTTGCTGTTCGGTGGCGGCTTCGCTGTCATGTCGGCCACCGCAACAGTTCGTCAACCAGCGCGGTGATTTCGCGGGCGGCGGCGCTGTCCGGCGCCGTCTCGCGTGCAAGCCGGCCAGCGGCCACGCTGTCGGCGAACACGATGCGCTGATGCACTTCCGAGCGCAGCGCAGGAAGCGGTTGATCGGCCAGCGCCTGGCGCGCTTCGCGCCCGATCACGGTGGTACTGACGCGCCGATTGATGACGAAGGCCGCGCGCAGCGCAGGCCGGAACACCTGCGCTTCGCGGATCAGCGCCACCATCTCGGCGCTGGCCCACAGGTCATACGGACTGGGCTGCACGGGAATCAGCACGCGCTCGGCCGCCAGCAGCGCGGAACGCGCCAATGCGGCGATGCGCGGCGGGCCGTCGATGATGACGTGATCGGCGCGGCGGGCCAGCTCCGGCGCTTCCTGATGCAGCGTCTCGCGGGCGAGGCCCACGGTGCTGAACAGCCGGGGCAAGCCCTGCTGGCTTCTGCGCTGCGTCCAGTCCAGTGAGGAACCCTGCGGGTCGGCATCCAGCAGGATGACGTGCAGACCGCGCATCGCCAGTTCGCCCGCGATGTGCGTGGCGAGCGTGGTCTTGCCGACGCCGCCTTTCTGATTGAGAAGCGCGAAGATCATGACGCGGCCTCCCATGCTGGAAAGCCGGGATTCGCCTGCCCTGCAAAACGCTGTTCGCTGTGCCGTTTGGCGGTTGTCCACCGAAACGGTGCGCTTCTACTAAAAGTTAGGGAAATCCTGCAAAACCCTCCGCAATGTTTGGTACATGTCAGCATGCAATGGCATCCTCACAGGCCATGAAGCAAAGCAGCCTTGATCTGAACCTGAGTACCAAGAAGACCCGCAAGCAGGAACTGCTTGCCCAGATGGATCTGGTGGTTCCCTGGGCTGCGTTGGTCGAGCTCATCACCCCGTATTACCCCGAAGGCAAGAACGGCCGCCCACCCTTTGCTCTGGAGGCCATGCTGCGCGTTCACTGCATGCAGCAGTGGTTCACCCTGTCGGATCTGGCGATGGAAGAAGCCTTCTTTGACACCCCGATCTACCGGGAGTTTGCCGGGCTTGATGCACATGGCCGAATGCCCGATGAGAGCACCATCCTGAGGTTTCGCCACCGGCTGGAGAAACACAGGCTGGCCGATCAGATTCTGGCCACCGTCAACGACCTGTTGGCAGCCCAGGGCTTGCTGCTCAAGGCAGGCACTGCGGTGGATGCCACCTTGATTGCAGCGCCCAGCTCCACCAAGAACAAAGACAGAAAGCGCGATCCAGAGATGCATTCGAGCCAAAAGGGCAACGAGTGGCACTTTGGCATGAAGGCCCACATTGGCGTGGACGCGGACTCAGGGCTGGTGCACACCGTCATTGGCACCTCGGGCAACGTGGCCGACGTCACTGAAGGCAACAGCTTGCTCCATGGTGAGGAAACGGATGCCTTTGGGGATGCTGGCTACCAAGGCGCACACAAGCGCCCGGATGCCAGGAAGGATGTCACCTGGCATGTGGCGATGCGCCCAGGCAAGCGCAAAGAGCTGGACAAGGAAAACAACCCCATAGACGCACTCATAGACCAGGTGGAGAAGATCAAGGCCAGCATCCGGGCCAAGGTGGAGCATCCCTTTCGGGTGATCAAGCGGCAGTTTGGATACACGAAGGTGCGCTACCGAGGTTTGAAGAAGAACACGCTGCAGCTCAAGACGCTGTTTGCGCTGTCCAATCTGTGGATGGTGCGCCACCAATTGCTGGGGGTGCAGGGATGAGTGCGCCTGCAAACAGCCGTGCAGCCGCAGCGGCTGCACAAGTGGCCCCCACAAGGGGCACCAAACAAGGCGGAACCGCTGGAAAGACGGTCTCCATTGCGCCAGATGAAAAACTCAGTCTCGTAGCACGCGCGAAACCGAGTTGTTCAGGACATCCCTAAGAGAAATGCGAGGATTTATAACGCATTGGCCGACCTGATGGTGATTGTCAATCTTTCAGAGTTGGCGGGCATAAGCAGAGGAATGAAAATGCGAATTCATTTCGCAACAATCGACAAACCTCTCCATGGATTTGTTCAGGAATTCGGACTGCTTGGTGTTACAAAGAGCCGTTTAGCCCTAGTCAATGACAGCACAATCACCCTTGGATTCAATATGTCGCTTTTCCCAAAGCTAACCGGCAACGAGGCAGAAGAGTTCAAGGAATGGTTCAACACCAAGAAGCAAAAAACATGAACATAAGGTTTAAGCCTTGACCTTGAACACCGGGCGCGGCTACTGCCGCGCCCGGATTTGCTTTTCACCGCGCCCAGGACGGAACGGCCTGGGCGCGGTGCTGATCGCGGTTATTCCTTCGTCTCGATGAGCCACCACACGGCACGCGGCAAGACGCGGCCCGTGATGGGATGAATGTCGGTGAGGTCGGCGCAGGCCGTCCAGCCCAAGGGCGGACGGTAGCCGCGCACGTCGCCATCGCCGTGCCAGCGGCGGGCGCGTACCGTGCCGGGGGCGTAGATCGCAGCCATACGCGGGCGGCTGATGGTGGTGCGGGTCATGGGGGTGTCTCCTTCCAGCGAAGCGCCCCGGTTGAGGCCGGGGCGCATGCCTTCGGCGCGGATCAAGCGGCCAGCGCCTCGGCAGGTTCATCCGCTATTGCCTCGGCATCCTCCGGGGCGTCCTGCTCCGGGCCTGCCTCCTGCGCGGCATCCTGCGGGCCTGCGGCCTTGAAGATGGCGGGCATCCAGCCGGTGCCATCGGCCAGCCGTTCGGCCTCGCTGGCAATGTCGGCCTTCTTCAACTTCGCCAGCCGGGTGACGTGCTGCGGCGCGTACTCGCCCACGGCATCCAGAATCACGGCCTTCGGAACGTGCTTGAAATAGCCTTCTGCGGTCGGCTGCCACCATGCGGCCATGTCGAGGCCCACGGCCTGCGCCAATTCCTCGCCGGGTTGCTGCACCGTGGTGCGGGGCGTCACCACGTCCACCGTGGAAGCCACGCATACGGCCAGCAGCCGCACCAGTTCGTCTTGCGGCTTCGCCAGCAGCGCGGCGAACAGTTCGGCGCTGTCCTCCGGCAAGGCTTCGCCCGCCACCTGTTGCAGTTCGCGCAGTGCCACGGCGGCGGGCGATTCCGGCCAGTCCGGGGCCATGCCTTCCAGCCGGTCTTGCACTTTCAAGCTCATGCCCAGCGGCAGGTCGTGGCCGTAGTGGCTGCCCTGCAAGATGGTCTGCACCATGCCATGCACCACGGCAGCCAGCGCGGCTTGCGGGTGCCGGGCGACTTCGATTTGCAGCGCGGCGGTGCGGTGGGCGCTCAACCGCTGCGCCAGCCGGTCAGACATGGCGGCGATCTTGGGCTGTTCGTCGTCCTCGCCTTCGTCGTCGTTTCCGGCTTCGCCTTCGCCGCCGAAACCCTGCCGCAAGCGTTCCAGCGTGCGCAGCGCCTTGGCTTCGGCCTCACGCATCAAACCGCGATGAATCACGGTTTCGCCGTTGCGGTCGATGGTGACGATAGCCCCGGCTGCGGCCTTCACGTTCGGACTGTAGTCCTGCAAGCCATCTTCCAGCGCCTGCAATTGCTCGCCCACGGCTTCGCCTTCCTCTTGCAGCGCGTCGGCCTTGTCCTCGTCCTCGGCGTCCAGCGCGGCATCCACTGCTTCGGCCAGTTCGTGCAGCTTGGCTTGCAGCTTCTCGATACGTTGGGCCTCGCGCTTGATTGGCTCGCGTCGCTCCCTGGGCGCACGCTGGAAGGCGTGCAGGTCGGAATGGGTCATTCCCGGCGTGGCATCCACCCATGCCCAACCTTCGGCGCGAACATTGGCGGCAATGCCTGCCAGCCGGTCTTGCACCAACCGTTCCAGCAACGCGGCATCGGTCAGATACACGCCCGCGTCACCTTCCGCGAACAGGTCACGGCGAATCCCGCCGCCTGCGGCTTCGTAGCTGTCCAGCCCGACAAAGCGCACCAACGGATGCCGGTAGGCGTCGATTTCCCGTTCGGTCAGGCGCTCGCGCAAGTGCGAGGGGTGGCGCTGCCATTGCGGGGCATCGTAGAACGCCGCTTCCTGCGCAGTGTGTTCGTCAGTGATGGCAAGGGCCATCAACTGGTCAAGGCTCACGGCATCGGCGCGATAGTCGGCCATTAGGCGCGGGGAGACATTCGCCAGCTTCAAGCGGCGCTGCACCACCAGCGGCGTGACGGAAAAATCCGCTGCAATGTCCTCGATGGGCCGTCCTTCGGCCACCAGCGCCGCGAAGGCTTCAAACTGGTCTGCCGGGTGCATGGCCTCCCGCTGCACGTTCTCGGTGAGGCTGGCCGTGCGGGCGGTTCCATCGGCCACCAGCAGGCAAGGCACTTCCCATTCCTTGCTGATGCGATGCTTCTTCGCCAGCAGCTTCAAGGCGGCGAGGCGACGGCCACCGGCCACGACTTCGTAATGCTCGCCATCGGCGGATGCAATCACAATCAGGTTTTGCAGCAGGCCCACGCGCTGGATGCTCGCGGCAAGTTCGGGAATCGACATGCGCGGGGTCTTGCGCACGTTGCGGCCCGTGGGGCGCAGTACCAACCGTGACAACGGAACCAGAATCAGGTTCTTGGTCGGGTCGGCGGCTTCCAGCGGGATAGCTGCGGCGGTATTGACGGCGCGGGCTTCGGTTTGGGTGATGGCGTTCATGATGATAACTCCTTGCGGTTAGGAAATGCAGCAGCGAAAGAAGCGGTAAGGGCTGCTGCCTGCCCCTGCCGCGTGGGGAATCAGGCTTTCAACTGGCGCAGGCCATCGGCCAGCAGCCACAGGGCGCGGTTCAGGCGCACATCGGAATCAATGCCCTGCACGGGGCGGGTACGTTGGCGGCGTCCGTTGGCGCTGCGGCCATGCAATCCGCCTTTGGTCAGGTTCTCCTGCGTGCGGTTGAACACGCTCCACAAGTCCGGGCGGCGGTCGTCGAACCGGCGCGGCATCAGGATTTGCGATTCGGTGATGGGTGCGGGCTTGTCGGGGTCGTCGTACTTGAGCGACAGCGCAGCGCGGGCGAACACTTCGGCCTCGCCTTCGTCCAGCGTGATGCTGCGCATCAGGTCACGGGATTCCTTCACCCGCTCGAAGCCGCTCAACACCTCGAAAGCGCCTTCGATGACGTGCCCGGCCACGTCGCCTTTGTGGGGTACGCGCACGTCCGCCACGGTGTCGCCACACACAAGGCCATTGCTGCACACGAACCGGAACATCCCGGCCAGCATCTGATAGCTGCTGGTGCCGTCGTGCGAGTTCAGCAACACGATTTCATTGGCTTCCGCGCCGTTGATCTGGCTGGCGTGGCGCAGGCGAATCATGTGTTTGGTGTGCTCGCGGCGGCCTTCATCGCGCACGCGGGTCTGCGTCACCATAAAGGGTTGAAACCCCTCCTTGCGAAGCTCGGTCAGCACCGTGGCGGTGGGGATGTAGCTGTACCGCTCGGAACGGCTCTCATGCGGGGCATCCGCGAAGATGGACGGGGCCACCCTGCGAATCTGGTCATCGGACAGCGGGTAGTCGCTGCGCAGTGCTGGGGAATGGGAAGCGAAACGGGATGCGAGTTGCATGGTCTTTCTCCTGACGAAAAGGGTTTGCTGTTCAAACCGCACACCGGATTCCTAGATTCGGAGCCCAGCCTTTCGGTTGTTCGGTGCGGTCGGCACGAGGAACCCGGTTGGCCCTGTTGCCACCGTCTTTCCTGAGTTCATCGCCCGCGACGGTCAGGAGCACGCGAACGGGTGCCGTCAAGGAGGCAAGCGCAGGGTTGGTGCGGCCCGCAGGCGAAGCCGAGGACACGGCCCTGCGCGCCTTGACGGCGCACGGGCGCGGGCTACAGTCGCGGACAAGGTGATGAAGTCAGGGGAGACGGCTCGACAAGGCAACGGCCTTCCCTGTGTGCCGAACCGCACGGCAAGCGAAGCGCGCAGGCCCGAAGCTGGAAGCCGGGCCGGAGGCGTCAGCCGAGCGGAGCGAGGGAACGATGGAAGCCCGTCAGGGGCGAAACCCCGCAGGGGGTTCGATGCGCAGCACGACAGCGCGACCGGCCATGTTTCTTGGCCGGGGACGCCCGGATTTCAAAGCTCGATGCACAAGCTCATTCGCCAAGCATCGGGAAGCAGAGCCAGTTGTGCCGGTGATTGCTTCGGTCTGGCCGATCCCGCGTAGCCGGTTCGGCGGTCTTTGAGGGGCGCTAAGCATCGCGCGGCGGGGGTGGCCCGCAGGGCTTTCCCCTGGAGGCAAGCGCAGCGCCCCGTCAGGGGCGCGAAGGCATCACGCCGAGTCGTCAGGACACAGGCTGGATTCCGCAACCGGCATCCACGGCGAAGTCGAGTTCAGGTAGTAGCGCCTACCACGCGCATACAACCCCGAAGGCTCGGTGGGCTGGTAGAACCCGGTGACGCGGCGCCAGAACTGCACACCAAACTCGTTGGTGTAGATCACCGCGTCGCCGATCTTGAAGCACAGCGGCTGCCCGTTCTCCGGCGCGAACGGTTTGAGCGCATCGTGCTGCGCCGTGATTTCGATGATCTAGTCGTGATGGCTACTCATGGCATGGATCTCCTGCAAAGGTTGAGAAAGCACAAGGAGCGCCTTGCGGCGCTCCCAGGGCCGAGTCAGACAGCGATCCGCCCGGCCAGCCGCGCATCGCGTGCGTAGGCGCTCAACCGCTTCTCGGCGCGGAAAGACAGGTCGCGCTCGATCGGCAAGCCCAGCCCGCCGCGCACCGTCGCCAGCTCGCCCAGGCTGACCCAGCCGATTTCCGGCATCCCCAGGCCCAGGTCGCAAAGACCAAAGGCGTGGTCGTGGTCGTCGGGATCAATCTCGGTTAGCAGCCAGGTCGCGCCGCTATCCGGCGTGAACAGCTTGACCACGGGCGCCGGATCGAAGTCCGGGCTCTCCAGCGATTCGCGGCCGTTGGCCAGCAGCACGATGCGCTGCTCGTCAGTGATGAGTGCGTTGTTCATGGTGAACTCCTGAAGGGTTGCCGGGCGGAATTGCCCGACCCTTCCGTGGCACGGCGCAGCGCAAGCAGTCAGGGGTCAACGACGGCCGCCAGGACGCAAGCGCCATCGGCGCGCAGCCCTTGACGGCGAGCACGCCGTGGCACGATGAAGGGAACAGCAAGACCGCCTCCCTTGCACCTCCATATGCGTCGGTTTTAGGCGAGCAGAGCACCCAGGTCGGAGGCGCCAGGGGGCATAGCCGGATGGCCGTGATTCGACACGAAGCGCGGGACACAGCCCGCGAACCCGACGGCGGCACGCCGGGGCGCTACGAGGTTCTGTTTGCTGGTTTCTTGCGCAATGATTCAATAAATGTTGTATTATCGAACTATGAACGAAGATCAAGCTGTTTCCGCCCTCGGCGCCCTGGCCCACACCCAACGCCTGCGCGTGTTCCGCGCCCTGGTCGTCGCAGGCCCCGAGGGGCTGACGCCCAGCGTCTTGGCCGACCAGCTCGACGTGGCCCGCAACTCTCTGTCCTTCCATCTGAAGGAGCTGGCTCACGCTGGCCTCGTCACCATCGAACAGCAAGGGCGCAACCTGATCTATCGCGCTGACTTCGCGCAGATGAACAGTCTGCTTGGCTACATGACCGAGCACTGCTGCCAGGGCGGCGTATGCGAAGTCACTGAATCTCCCTCCACCTGTGCCTCCTGCTGAAAGGAACTCTCCATGAAGCGCTTCCACGTCCACCTGCACGTCGATGACTTGAACCGCAGCATCGGCTTCTATTCCCAACTATTCGCGGCGCAGCCTGCGCGCGTCGAAGGCGACTACGCGAAGTGGATGCTCGAAGACCCGCCGGTCAACTTCGCCATCTCCACGCGCGGCAGCAAGCCGGGCATCGACCACCTGGGTATCCAGACCGACGACGCCGAGGAACTGGCCGCCCTGAAACTCCGCGCACAAGCCGCCGACATGGCGTTGCTCGACGAAGGCACGACCACCTGCTGCTACGCACGCAGCGAGAAGCATTGGGTCACCGACCCGCAGGGTATTGCCTGGGAGCACTTCCACACGTTAGGCGGCATCCCGGTCTTCCATGAAGCGGCTTCAGTCACGACACCGATCACCGCACCGGCTTGCTGCACAGCAAGCCCCCGTTCTTCCTGCTGTTGAGAAAGCACACCATGACCACAGAGGCCGCATACAACGCACTGTTCATCTGCACGGGCAATTCCGCACGTTCCATCCTCGCCGAAGGCATCCTCAACAAACTGGGCCAAGGGCGCTTTCGGGCGTACTCGGCAGGTAGCCAGCCCAAGGGCGAAGTGCATCCGCTGGCGCTCGCCACGCTGGAGCGGCTGCACATGCCAACGACTGGCTACCGCAGCAAAAGCTGGGATGAGTTCGTAGCGCCGGGGGCGCCGGTGTTCGACTTCATTTTTACCGTCTGCGACAACGCCGCCGGCGAGGCTTGCCCGTTTTGGCCGGGCAAGCCGGTATCGGCTCACTGGGGCGTGCCCGATCCGGCAGCCGTCGAAGGTAGCGAAGAACAACGACTCAAAGCGTTCAAGGATGCCGCGCTGATTTTGCGCCGCCGCATCGAGCTGTTTCTCTCGCTGCCACTGCAACGCCTGGACGCCATGTCGCTGCAACGCGAGTTGCGAAACATCGGCCAAGAGTGAAGAGCGTCACTTCATCAACAACCAATTTGAAAGGACACCCCATGCCAAGCATCCAGATTTTCGACCCGGCGCTATGTTGTAGCACCGGCGTATGTGGCGTTGAAGTGGATCAAAACTTGGTGAACTTCGCCGCCGATGTGGATTGGGCCAAGCAACACGGTGCTCAGGTCGAACGCTTCAACCTGGCACAGCAACCCCTCGCTTTCGCCGAAAACCCGACAGTGAAAGGCTTTTTACAACGCTCGGGCCAAGAGGCGCTGCCCCTGGTTCTGGTCGATGGTGAGGTGGCCTTGGCCGGTCGCTACCCCAGCCGAAGCGAATTGACCCGCTGGGCTGGCATCGAGGCGCCCGAAGCCTCGCCAGCCCAAAACGCCTGCTGCTCTGGCGGCCGCTGCTGCTGAACAAGGAGATCCCATGCACTTCCTGACCCAGCCGCCTCGCTTCCTGTTTTTCACCGGCAAAGGGGGCGTCGGCAAGACCTCCATCGCCTGCGCAACGGCCGTGCAACTGGCGACCCAGGGCAAGCGTGTGCTGCTCGTCAGTACCGACCCGGCTTCCAACGTGGGGCAGGTTTTCGGCGAACGCATCGGAAACCACATCACGATGATTGCCGCCGTGCCGAATCTATGGGCACTGGAAATCGACCCGCAGGCAGCCGCGCAAGCGTACCGTGACCGCATAGTCGGCCCAGTGCGAGGCGTGTTGCCCGATGCGGTAGTGGATGGCATCGAAGAATCCCTGTCGGGTGCCTGCACCACGGAAATCGCCGCCTTCGATGAGTTCACGGCCCTGCTGACCGATGCGGCGCTGACGCAGGATTACGCGCACATCATTTTCGACACAGCCCCTACCGGCCACACCATCCGCCTGCTGCAACTGCCGGGCGCATGGAGTGGCTTTCTGGAAGCAGGCAAAGGCGATGCGTCGTGCCTGGGGCCGCTGGCGGGCCTGGAAAAACAGCGCAGTCAGTACAAGGCTGCGGTAGAGGCGTTGGCCGATCCCTTGCGCACTCGTCTAGTGCTGGTTGCCCGTGCGCAGCGCCCCACGCTGCGCGAGGCGGCCCGCACCCATGAAGAACTGGCCGCTATCGGCCTGTCACAGCAACACCTGGTCATCAACGGCGTATTTCCTGCCAGCGAGGCCGAAACCGATACGCTTGCCGCTGCCATCTACGAAAAAGAGCAGGCTACGCTGGCCGCCATTCCGTCTGTCCTCCAGGCGTTGCCTCGGGATCAGATCGCGCTCAAGCCGTTCAACCTCGTGGGCCTCGACGCTCTGCGCCATCTGCTGGTCGATACCGACGCCACATATGGCGCCGATGCCATCGAGCTGCCCGACCAGATCAATGCGCCGGACTTATCCGCCCTGGTCGATGAAGTCGCTGCCGATGGGCACGGTCTGGTCATGGTGATGGGCAAAGGCGGCGTGGGCAAGACCACGCTGGCCGCTGCCATTGCCGTGGAGCTGGCGGGCCGGGGCCTGCCCGTGCATCTGACCACCTCCGACCCGGCTGCGCATCTGGCCGACACGCTGGAAGGTTCGCTTCCCAATCTGGCTCTCAGCCGCATCGACCCCCAGGAAGCCACGGCACGCTATCGCCAGCATGTGATGGACACCAAGGGCGCGCAGCTCGATGCCGAAGGCCGCGCCTTGCTGGAAGAAGACCTGCGCTCGCCCTGCACCGAGGAAATCGCGGTGTTCCAGGCATTCTCCCGTGCCATCCGCGAAGGGGGCAGAAAGTTCGTGGTGATGGACACCGCGCCCACAGGCCACACCTTGCTGCTGCTCGACGCCACCGGCGCATACCACCGCGACATCGCCCGGCAGATGGGTGAGACGGGCGTTCATTTCACGACGCCGATGATGCAGTTGCAAGATCCGAAGCAGACCAAGGTGCTCATTGTCACCCTGGCCGAAACCACGCCCGTGCTGGAAGCGGCCAACCTGCAAGACGACCTGCGCCGCGCGGGCATCGAGCCGTGGGCCTGGATCGTTAACAACAGCGTGGCGGCCGCACATCCGCATTCCCCGCTGCTGCGCCAGCGTGCACGCAACGAGTTGCGGGAAATCGACGCCGTGGCCACACAACATGCCCGACGCCATGCTGTCGTGCCGCTTCTGACCGAAGAGCCGGTGGGAGTGGAGCGTCTGCGGGCTTTGGCAAACAGGAAAACCTCATGAATCACGACAGCCCCCAAAGCGGGCATTCGATGCTGAACACGCCATCGCGCCTGTCCTTCCTAGATCGCTATCTCACCGTCTGGATTTTCGCCGCGATGGCGCTGGGTGTTGCATTGGGTACGTTCTTCGACGGTTTGCCCGATGCGCTCAATGCGCTCTCGATCGGCACGACCAACGTCCCGATCGCCATCGGCCTGATCCTGATGATGTACCCGCCGCTGGCCAAGGTGCGCTACGAGACGCTACACGAGGTCTTCGCCGACCGGCGCGTGCTGTTGCTGTCACTGGTGCAAAACTGGATCATCGGGCCGGTGCTGATGTTCGTGCTGGCGGTGATTTTCCTACGCGACCAGCCGGAATACATGACCGGCCTGATCCTGATTGGACTGGCACGCTGCATCGCTATGGTGCTTGTGTGGAACCAGTTGGCGCGTGGTGATAACCAGTATGTCGCGGGCCTGGTCGCCTTCAATTCGATCTTCCAGATCCTGTTCTTCTCGACCTATGCCTGGTTCTTCCTGTCGGTGCTGCCGCCTGTGTTCGGCCTGCAAGGCAGCGTCATTGACGTGGGCTTTTGGACGATCACCGAGGCGGTACTGATTTACCTGGGCATCCCGTTCCTGGCCGGCTACCTGACCCGGCGCTCGCTGATTCGACGCAAGGGCCAGGACTGGTACGAGCGTGCATTCCTGCCGCGGATCAGTCCCATCACGCTGGCGGCGCTACTGTTCACCATCGTGGCCATGTTTAGCCTCAAAGGTGCCGACGTGGTGCGCCTGCCGATGGACGCGCTAAAGATTGCCGTGCCGCTGACACTCTACTTCGTGATCCAGTTCCTCATCAGTTTCTTTATGGGCCGGCTGATCCAGGCCGACTACCCACGCACCACCGCCATCGCCTTCACTGCCGCAGGCAACAACTTCGAGCTGGCCATCGCCGTGGCTATTGCGTCGTTCGGCCTGGCTTCGCCTGTCGCCTTCACCACGGTGATCGGGCCGCTGGTGGAAGTGCCGGTGCTCATCCTGCTGGTGCATGTCGCCTTGCGGTTGGGCCGCCGGTGGCGGCTCAAGGGCGCCAGCATGTATTCCGCCAACCCCACGAATCCCTGAACCGAGGCAATGGCATGAGCCAGATCACCATCTATCACAACCCCGACTGCGGTACGTCGCACAACGTGCTGGGCTTGATTCGCAACAGCGGCGAAGAGCCGACCATCATCGAATACTTGAAAACACCGCCCGACCGCGAGACGCTGAAAACGCTGATCGCTGCGATGGGTGTGCCAGTGCGTGCGGTGCTGCGCGAGAAAGGCACACCTTATGCGGAATTGGGCCTGGATGATTCCAAATGGAGCGACGAACATTTAATCGACTTCATGCTCCAGCACCCCATCCTCATCAACCGCCCCATCGTGGTCTCGCCGCTGGGCGCACTGCTGTGCAGACCTTCGGAAGCGGTGCTGGACATCCTGCCCCAGCCGCAGCGCGGTGCATTCAGCAAGGAAGACGGCGAAGCCGTCGTGAATGCGGAAGGCCGCCGTGTCTGAATCCAGAATCGACCTACCCAATATCGACACCGCGCTGTTCCAGCAACCCGATGCCCAGCGGTTAATGGCACCCGAGCGTGCCACCCACGCGCCGCGCTTCCTGCTGCTCTATGGCTCGCTGCGCGAACGCTCGTTCAGCCGCCTGGCTGCTGAAGAAGCGGCACACATCCTGAGCGCGCTCGGCGGCGAGACACGGATGTTCAACCCCTCGGGCCTGCCGTTGGTGGATGACGCGCCTCACGATCACCCAAAGGTCAGGGAACTGCACGAACTGGTGCAATGGGCCGAAAGCATGGTGTGGAGTTCGCCCGAGCGCCACGGTGCCATGACCGGCTTGATGAAGACCCAAATAGACTGGATTCCTCTGTCGGTCGGCGCGGTGCGCCCGACACAGGGCAAGACGTTGGCGGTGATGCAGGTGTCGGGTGGATCGCAGTCCTTCAACGCCGTTAACCAAATGCGCGTGTTGGGCCGCTGGATGCGGATGCTGACCGTCCCAAACCAGTCTTCGGTCGCCAAGGCATACCAGGAGTTCGATGAAGCGGGACGCATGAAGCCCTCGGCCTATTACGACCGCATCGTGGATGTGATGGAAGAGCTGATGAAGTTCACGCTGCTCACGCGCGACGTGGCGCCATATCTGGTAGATCGCTACAGCGAACGCAAGGAAAGCGCCGAAGCCCTGAGCCGGCGCGTCAATCAAGCAGCGATCTGAGAGCCGCCATCGCAGCAAAATGGGGGCCGAAGCCCCCTCGGTCAAATCAGACCGCGTTCGGCGAAGGATATGGTGCTGCCACCCGCCACGATGATGTGATCCAGCGTGCGGACATCCACCAGCGCCAGCGCCTCCCTGAGCCGCTGGGTCAGTACCTTGTCGGCGCCGCTCGGTTCGGGGTTGCCGCTCGGATGGTTGTGCGAAACGATGACCGCTGCCGCATTGAGCCGCAGCGCCTCCTTGACCAGCTCGCGTGGATACACCGATGCACTGTCGATGGTGCCTCGGAAAAGCTCGCTGTATTCGATCAGGCGATGCTGCGTATCCAAGAACAGCACAGCGAAGACTTCATGCTCGAAACCAGCCAACTTGGCGCTCAGGTACTCCTTGACCGCCACCGGCGAACTGAACGACGCACCGCGCTGCATCTTGTACTCGATGGCCTGGCGCGCGGCCTCCAGAATTTGGTCGGCCGTCGCCAGCAGGTAGCGGCCCTGTGCATCGCGCACCATCAGCGAGGCATCGAACGAGGAAAAGGACAGTTGCGACATGATCGTGCTCCGGTTGCTCGGGCGGAATTGCCCGGAACCGTGGCCAGCACGGCGCAGCGCAAGCAGTCAGGGGTCGCAGACGGCCGCCAGGACGCAAGCGTGCATGGCACGCGCCGCCCTTGACGGCGAGAACGCCGTGATACGGTGAAGGGAACAGCAAGACCGCCCACACCCCGCCCACTGCACACTGTCGTCTTTTGGGCAAGCGAAGCACGCAGGCCCGAGAGGGCCGGAGGCGTCAGGGGTCAAAGCCGGATGGCCGCGATTCGGCACGAAGCGCGGGGCGCAGCCCGCGAACCCGACGGCGGCACGCCGGGACGCCCGACTGCTTGGGGCAGGGCTACTCGTTGTCGGTCTTGCGCTGCTCGATCTGCAACTGCGCCCGCTGCGTTGCCTGTTGTAGCCGCTCCACCAGCACGCCCCTCGGCGGCAAGGCGGTCAGGTACTCGGCGACGTGGATGCCCGACTTGTCCAGCTCCAGCAATTCGATCTGCTCGCGCTTTTTGCCGGTGCAAAGGATGATTCCCAGCGGCGAGGCTTCCTCCGGCTCCCGTTCGTGCTTGTCCAGCCAGCGAAGGTAAAGCTCCATCTGTCCCTTGAAAGCCGCCTTGAACTCGCCGACCTTCAACTCCACTGCCACCAGCCGCCGCAGTTTGCGGTTGTAGAACAGCAAGTCAAGGTGGAAATCTTCGCCGTCAATTTGGATGCGCTTCTGCCGAGCCACGAAGCTGAAACCTGCGCCCAGCTCCAACAGGAAGGATTCCATTTCGCGGATGATCGCCGCCTCCAAGTCGCCTTCCTGCCATGTGTCCCGCAGTCCCAGGAAGTCGAGGATGTACGGGTCACGCATGACCAGGGCGGGCGACATGCGCTGCGCATCGCGCATCGTCGCCAGCTCCTGCGCGATCGTCTCGCCCGGCTTTTGGGACAGTACCGTGCGCTCGTACAGCATCGAGTCGATGCGCTCGCGCAGCGTGCGCACGCTCCAGCGCTCGGCGCTCGCCATCTGCGCGTAGTAGTCCCGCTGGAGCGGGTCTTTCAGCGGGATCAGGGCAATGAAGTGCGTCCAGCTCAATTCTCGTATCAGTGATACGAGAATCTGCTCGTCGGGGAAGGTGGTGGCGAACTGCACCATGCGGCGCAGGTTTTGCTCGGCAAAGCTGCTGCCGTACTCCTTCACCAACTGCGCCGCCAGGGTAGGCAAGACTTCCTTGCCATAAGCGCCCCGGCGCCCGTCCAAGACCTGCGTGTGGATGCGCTGGCCGATGCGCCAGTAGAGCATCGTCAGCTCGCTATTCACCGTCGAGGCGGCGTGCTTACGCGCCGCCTCGATCAGTGCCCGAATGTCGCCCAGCAGCGCCGACGGCGCTGCGGGCGATGCCACAGATGACCGGCGCCTGGTCATGCTGTCGCCTCCGCAGGAGGCTGCTTGGCGCCGGTAATCGCCTTGCGCCGGTTCGCCACCAGTTCGGCCGCCTCGCGCACTGGATCGTCCTCGGTGTGGACATAGCGCATGAACATCACGACGGTCTTGTGCGCCGTCAGCGCCATGCCGACCTTGACCGGGATACCTGAATTGGCAATGTCGGTCGCAGAGCGATGGCGGATGCCATGCGTCCCCACGTGCGTCGCACCCGCCGCCTTGAGCACGCGGCACCAGCCGCCGTAATATTCGCCTGTGGTCAGGTGCTGCGCCGGATGGCGTGGCGACGGCAGCACATAGGGATTGCCTTCCTGTCTCGGTGCCGTCGAAAGCAGCCGGTAGGCTTCCTCGCTCATGGGCTTGGACATGCCGCCGGTCTTGCTGTCGGGCCAGACGACGCGCCGATTCTCCAGATCGACCCATTCCCATTCGAGCGTGACGATTTCGGAGCGGCGGGCGGCGAACTCGAATTGCAGGCGAATCGCCAGAGGGATGACGTAGTTCTCAAGCCCTTCGACCTCGATCTTGTCGAGCTGCCGGAACAGCTTGCCCATGTCGTCGTCGCTGATGAGATGGGTGGACTTGCCGGCAGGGAACATCGGGACATGGCGGCAAGGATTGGTGCCGTCTGGCCGATAGCCCCACACCTCCGCCATGTTGAACATCTTGCGCAGGATGCTGAACGCCTTGTTCGCCTCGGTCTGCTTGTATGAAAGTTTCTCCATCAGCCCGGCAACGTCCGGCCGCTTCACGTCGTGAACCTTCTTGCGGCCCAGCAGCGGGATGATGCAGCGGTCGATGACGCCTTGATAGCCGACTCGGGTGCTGGGCTTGTTGCGCTTCTTGGAGTAGTCCTCCATGAACTTCTTGCACAATTCCTCAACGGTGGGTGCCTGGCGTGCCTCGGCCTTGTCCGCTGCCGGATCGCCGCCCCGGCGCACCTGGGCCAGCCATTCCTGCGCCAGCGAGCGGGCCTGTTCAACGGTCAGCTCGCCGAACAGGCCCAGGGCCGGCTTGCGTCGCTCGCCGGCGTTGGTTCGGTACTGGAGCATGAACACCTTGCGACCGGCCGGCGTAATCTTGCACAGGAAGCCGGGAACAAGGGTATCGCGCAGCTCGATGGCTTGCGCTTGGGGTTGTGCCGCATCTACTGCGGACTTGGTGAGCTTGATCTTAGCCATGATGACTCCTCGGAAAGACCCGATTCCCAGGAGCCTCGTAGGAGCCAGTAGAAGGGAAGCCGGGTCAAGTTTCAGAAAGCACCGGCATATGTTGAACTCGCCTAAGTCATTGATAAACTTGCTGTATATGGCTGTGGCGTAGTCCAGCAAAGTGCGGTACTGGAGTCATCCTGAAATAAAAAAACCCGCCTCGTTGGGCGGGTTATTGATGTCTGTTTCGGACGCGCGCTAACCCACCATTCTCGGAATGGTGCGAATAATCGCGGCGATGCGGATGGCGAAACTGGACATGGGAATGAGTGTCACGGATTTCCCACGACTATGTCAATCCCGACACAAGCCTGGCCTTCAACTGGCGATGCGCGTGTTGTAGTCGTGCCCACTGTCATCAGCCCCCTCCCGCGTCACACTCAGCCCGATGTCGGCTCGTATTAGAATCGCCGATGTCATTCATATGACGGCGGCAGCACCAGAGGTCATGTTCCGGGCACGGGTTAGCCACGGACTGGCGTTACCGCGGGTATCCAACCCTAAAGATCACAAGAAACCAACCGATATCAGCCATGCGCCCATTGGGCTCAGGGCTGAAAGATACATGACCGCGTTCGCATACGATGTTGCTCTGGCACCGGAGCCTGCCGATCGCAGGCGGCCTGATGCCGGCCCTGCCTACGGCGAGGCCCTGGCGTTGCTGGAGGCCTCCGGCGCGCTGGCCATGCGCGTGGACATGCAGGGACGCATCCTCGAAGCGACCGAAGCCACCGCCGAACTGCTGGTCTATCCGCGCGAATACCTGCTGCGCACCTCGATCCTCGACATCATCGCGCTGGAGTCCCGCGAACGCGTGGCCATGCTGCTGACGTGCTGCGCGCAGGACCAGGCCATGCGCCGCGAGCGCGTGCGCGTGGCCGGCGGTATCGGCGGGCCCAACTGGCTCGATCTGCGCGTGAGCTACCACCGCGATGCCGACGATGCGCCGAGCCTGCTGCTGTTCGGCCAAGACATCACGCATTGGGTAGAGTCGGAGCGAGACCTGACCGAGCGTGCCTTCCTGGATCCGTTGACCGGTGTCGGCAACCGCGCCTACATCGGCAAGCGGATCGAGGAATACACGTCCGGCCGCCGCGCGGGCCAGCCGTTCGCGGTTGCCCTGATGGATCTGGACGGCTTCAAGAACGTCAACGACTCGCTCGGCCACGAATTTGGCGATGCGCTGCTCAAGGAAGTGGGCACGCGCCTGCAGGACACCGTCCGCACGCGCCAAAGCGTGGCGCGGCTGGGTGGCGACGAATTCGTACTGATGCTCGATGACATGGAGTCCGAGGCGGACGCCATCCGGGTCCTCGAGCGCGTGATCCATGTCTGCCGCCAGCCCTTCCTGCTGGGCGGCTGCCAGGTGCGCATCACCACCAGCATCGGCCTGGCCTTCTCGAACGGTTCGGCGCAATCGGAGTCGCAATGGCTGCGCCGCGCGGACCTGGCGATGTACGAGGCGAAGGCGCTCGGCAAGAACCGTTACTGCATCTACTCGCCTGAACTGGATCGCCGCCTGGACGAACAGTTCCAGATCGAGCAGAGCATGTTCGAAGCGGTGCAGAACGGCGAGTTCCTGCTGCACTACCAGCCGATCGTCTGGCCTGGCAGCGGTGAAGTCTGCGCCGTGGAAGCACTGATGCGCTGGGAGCACGCTGGCCGCGATATCCGGCCCGATGTGTTCATTCCCGTCGCCGAGAAGAACGGTCTGATCAAGCACCTTGGCGCCTGGGCGCTGCGCTGCGCCTGCGCGCAGCTCGCCGCCTGGGATGCGCTGGGTATCCATGTAGGCCATATGTCGGTCAACGTGTCAGCCGTGCAGTTCCTGCATCCGGGCTTCTTCGACAGTGTCCGCAATGCGATCCAGGAATCGGGCATCGGCGCCGACCGGCTACTGCTGGAAATCACCGAAAGCGCGCTGATGACCGATCCGAAGGCGGCCGAGGAACTGCTCCTTTCGCTGCGTGCGCTCGGCATCCGCTTCGCCGTCGATGATTTCGGCACCGGCTATTCGAGCCTGTCGTATCTGCGCCGCTTTCCGCTGTCGGCCCTCAAGGTCGACCGCAGCTTCGTCGCCGACATGGTCGATTCACCGCACGCGCGGACCATCGTGTCGGCCGTGCTGTCGCTGGCACGCGAACTTGGTCTCGTCGCCATTGCCGAGGGCGTCGAAACCGATGCCCAAAACAAGCTGTTGGCCGCGCAGGGCTGCAACCTTGTGCAGGGATGGCTCTTTGCGCGCGCCGTCGCCGCCGCCGATTTCGAGAGCGCCGTGATCGACGGCAGGTTCGTGGTCGGCGAGGACGAAGTCTTCGCGCCACGGGTGTCCTGATGTCCAAGTCCGATTTCTTCGAGACCTTGTGGGCACGGATGGCGCAGCAGGGAGACTTCCCGACGCTCCAGTACTGTGTCGACAACATCTTCAAGACGCTCAACGCCGACCTCACCGTCGGCGAGATGGCCACGAGCGTGCTGTCGGATTTCAGCCTGTCGCAGAAGGTGATCCGGCTCGCCAATTCGGCCATGTACCGATCATTCGGCGGCGAGGTGACCACCGTCTCGCGCGCGATCCTCGTTCTGGGCGTGGAGGCGATCAGCCACCTGACGCTCGGCATCCAGCTGCTCGACTACTTCCACGGCGTGGCGCCGAATCGCCCGCAGGCCACGCGTGCGTTGCAACGCGCGCTGGTGGCCGGCGAGATCACGCGGGCGCTGAGCCAGGCACGCGGCATCAACGAGGGCGAGGAAGCCGTCGTCTGCACGCTGATGCACCATATGAGCCGGCTGCTCATCGTGTTCTATTTCCCCGAAGAATGGGAGCGCGTAGAGGCCATGTGCGCCGCGCATCCGATGACGGAGAACGAGGCCTGCCAGGAAGTGCTCGGTGTGTCGATGGTGGAGATCGCCGAGGCGGCCGCGCGCAAATGGCGGCTCCCGGGTCTGATCGCGCACGCCATGAAGCCGCGCGCGCTGTCCACGGATACCGTGCTGGAAACCCATGCCGACTGGCTCGCCGCCATCGCGCAGGTCTCCGCACAGGCCGCGGCCACGATGGTGCGCGACGGCAATCAGGCATCGGTCGAGGCCTTGCTGCTGTCCCATGCGAAGGTGCTCGGCCTGGACGCCAGCGACGTCTCCGTGGCCGTGCGCCAGGCCGAGGTGCTCAATGCGTCGATCGTCGAATCCGAATCGCCGGCGCAGGATGCGGCAACACTTGCCCACGGCGCGCGCCCGGACAACGTCCTGGAGCGACTACGGCAAGGCATCGCCGAGGTGCAGCGCGAAGGCGCGGGCCGGACGGTATCGCAACTGGCGCCGATGGTGCTGGAATCGTCGATGCGCGCGCTGGACTTCTCGCGCTGTTTCCTGATGATGCTGAACCCCTCGACACGGCACTTTCACGCGCGGCTGGGCTTCGGCGAGGGAATGCGTGAAAGGCTGTCCGCGCTGTCTTTCGAAGAAGGCTTCGTGCCCGACGTGTTCCACTTTGCCGCGCTGGCGTCCAAGCCGCTGCTGGTGGAGGACACGACCGACGCCGAAGTGGCGCGCCGTCTGCCACGGTGGTATCGCGATGCGATTCCCGACGCGCGGTCGATCCTGCTGGCACCGGTGAGAATCCGCAATCGCTGCATCGCCATGGTCTATGGTGACTGGGGCACCGCCCGCGCGCCCGCCGGCCTGGGCGAGGCCGAGCTAGAGACCGTCGATGAGCTGATGCGCGAAATCGCCGCAGGCGTGCTGCGCGCGGCGCCTGCGCAATCGCCCTCGCGCTGATACCTGCCAAACCCTGGCGTCAGGCAGCCCGCTCCAGCGTGGCGGTGACATCAGGCTGTTCCCGCAGCGGCACGAACTTCCCCGTACGTCCCTCGAGGGCATCGATCTCACCGGTTTCGATGTCGTAGACCCAGCCATGCAGGTCGACACGCCCTTCGGCCAGCGCCTGCGCCACCGACGGATGCGTCCGCAGGTGGTCAAGCTGCTCGATCACGTTCTCACGCACCATGTCGTCCACCCGTGCCCGGTCTGATGCGTGCGGACGGGCCAGACTGATCCGCCGGGCGCCGCTGGCATGTTCGAGCCACTCCTCGACGGCGGGCATGTGGTCCAGGCATTGGCAGGTGGCCACGGCCGTCATGGCCCCGCAATCGGAATGGCCACAGATCACGATGTCGCGCACCTTGAGCCCCGCCACCGCGTATTCGACGCTGGCGGACACGCCGCCGGGCTGCACCGCATAGGCCGGGACGATATTGCCGGCGTTGCGGATCACGAACAGCTCCCCGGGCTCGCATTGCGTCAGCAACGCCGGCACGACGCGGCTGTCCGAACACGCGATGAACAACGTCTTGGGATTCTGCTGCGTGGCCAGGTGCTTGAACAGCGCCGACCGCTTCGGGAATTCTTCCCGCTGGAACTTCAGAATGCCCTGGATCAGATCTTTCACGCCGACGCCTCCATCGTCACTGGATGGCTCCAGCATGGCGGCGATCAGCTATTGGGTCAAAGACCGGTTTATTATCCTCACCATCGGCAATACCAATAGTTACCACCATGCTGCTGCGCCACGTTCGCTATTTCCTGGCCGTCGCCGACGCCGGCAACTTCACCCGGGCGGCCGAGGCGCTGCATGTCTCGCAGCCGACACTGTCGCAGCAGATCCGCCAGCTCGAGGAATCACTCGGCGCGCCGCTGTTCGATCGCAGCGGCCGCACCGTGCGACTGACTGACGCCGGCGAGGCGTACTACGTGCACGCACGCCGCGCGTTGCAGGACCTCGAAGCGGGGCGACGCGCCATCCATGACGTGGGAGAACTCACGCGCGGCAACCTCCGGCTGGCGATCACGCCGACGTTCACGCCCTATCTGGTGGCGCCGCTGATCGTGGCGTTCAACTCGGCGTATCCGAATATCACACTGAGTCTGCGCGAAATGCCGCAAGAGCGCGTGGAACCGTTGCTGGCCGATGACGAGGTCGATATCGGCATCGCCTTCGACGATATCCACCTGCCCGACCTGGACGCCACACCGTTGATGGAGGAACCGCTGGCCTACATGGTCGGCGCCACACACGCGCTGGCACGGCGACGCACGGCACTGCGCGCCGACGTGCTCGCGGCGCAGTCCATGGCCATGCTGACGCGGGAATTTGCCACGCGGGGCTATATCGCCCGCTACTTCGGGGCGTTAGGGATCGAGCCGCGCATCACCTTCGAGGCCAACTCGGTCAGCGCCGTGCTTGACGCCGTGCGCAGCGGACGCCACGCCACGGTGCTGCCGGCGGCCATTGCCGCCGGACATCCGGATCTGCGCGTCCTCAAGCTGGAACTACCGCTGCCACCGCGCCATGCCGCGCTACTGCAACGGCGTGGCGCCTATCGCACCGCCGCGGCGCGCGCGTTCGTGGCATTTGCGCTTGATGAGGTCAGTCGTCGGGGGTCCCCAGCGCACGGTTGATCCGCAGCGCCACCAGCGTTCCCACCACTCCTGACAGCAGATACAGACTAACCGCGACCAGACCGAACAGCGACGACAGTCCCAGCGCCACCAGTGGCGCAAACGCGGCGCCGAACAGCCACGCGAAATCGGTCGTCAGCGCGGCGCCCGTATAGCGATAGCGGGTCTCGAAGTTCGACGTCACCACGCCGGCCGCCTGCCCATACGACAACCCCAGCAGACCGAAGCCGATCAGGATGAACAGGTTCTGACCGGTCGCGCCGCCATCGAGCAGCCACGGACTGAACAGGCTAAAGATGCCAATCAACACGGCCATTGTCGCCAACGTGGTACGCCGGCCGATGCGGTCGGCAAGCCATCCGGAGATCAACGTGCCGATGAACGCAATGACCGCACCCACGATCTGGACCGCGAGCACGTCTGTGATGTTCTGCGTCTTGTGCAGGCTCACCCATGACAGCGGAAACACGGTGACGAGGTGGAACAGCGCATAGCTGGCCAGCGCCGCGAACGCGCCGAGGAAGATGTTGAAGCCCTGCGCATTGACCATCTGCAGCGTGCTGATCGGCTCGAGTTCATCCTCCTCGAGCAGTCGGGTGTATTCATGCGTGACCACCAGGCGCAGCCGCGCGAACAGCGCCACCACGTTGATGGCGAAGGCCACATAGAACGGATACCGCCACCCCCAATCGATGAACTCTTCCGGCGTCAGGCTCGAGCGCAGGAACAGGAACAACGCACCCGCCACGATGAAGCCAGTCGGCGCGCCAAGCTGCCCCACCATCGCGTACCACCCGCGCTTGTTTTCCGGCGCATTAAGCGCCAGCAGCGACGGCAGGCCATCCCACGAACCGCCAAACGCAATGCCCTGCAGGAAGCGGAACAGCGCCAGCAGGTAGATGGCCGAACTGCCGATCGACGCGTATGACGGCAGGAACGCGATACCCACCGTGGCAGTGCCGAGCAAGAACAGCGAGGCCGTCAGCTTGATGCCGCGGCCCCAGCGTCGCTGGATTCGCATGAACAGCGTCGTCCCGAACGGCCGTCCGATGAATGCGAAGGAGAAGATCGCGAAGCTGTAGAGCAGACCGGCCAGCTCGCTCGCGAACGGGAAGTAGACCGATGGGAAGACGAGCACCGAGGCGATGCCGTACGTGAAGAAGTCGAAGTATTCGGAGGCGCGCCCGATCACCACGCCTGTGGCGATCTCGGCTGGCGCCACGTCATGATGACCGGGAGCCGGAGGTGCAGTGGGCGACGCGCGATGCTGGTGGGACAGACTGGCCATCGTGGAGTCTCCTTGATGTGCGAGAGGAGGATGTCGTACTGCACTTAAAGTCCCGCAATCACAAGAATAGCGCCTAAACTGCAACTGGAAATCGAAAGATCGTTGGGGCCACCCCAATGCGACGTTAACCAGACGCCACTTCCGAGACCATGCCACGCTTCGATGCAGCAGTGACACCCATCAGGGTGACGGGAAGGTTGCTTTTGCGTTGTACCGCAATCGCGCTATTGGCGAGTCTGGCCGGGTGCAATGCTGTGCTGCTTTCGCCATCCGGCGATATGGCCATGCGCCAGCGTGACCTGATCATCATCGCCACATGTCTGATGCTGCTGATCATCATCCCGGTGATCTTCCTCACGTTGCTGTTCGCGTGGCGATACCGAGAGAGCGCCCCCGATTCCCCGTACAACCCCGAGTGGGACCACTCCACGGTGCTCGAACTGGCGATCTGGGCCGCACCGCTGCTGATCATCATCGCGCTCGGCGCGGTGACCTGGGTCAGCACCCATCAGCTCGATCCCTACCGGCCACTGACACGGCTCGACGAAGGTCGCCCCGTTTCCGCCGAGGTGAAACCGCTCACGGTGGAAGTCGTGGCGCTGGACTGGAAGTGGCTGTTCCTGTATCCCGAACAAGGCATTGCCACGGTGAACGAACTGGCCGCGCCGGTCGATCGCCCGATCGCCTTCCGGATCACCGCCACCTCGGTGATGAACGCCTTCTTTGTGCCTTCGCTGGCCGGCATGGTCTACGCCATGCCTGGCATGGAAACCAAGCTCCATGCAGTGATCAACAAACCCGGCGTCTATGACGGCTTCTCGTCCAACTACAGTGGCGCGGGCTTCTCGCATATGCGGTTCAAGTTCCACGGCATGTCGGGCGAGGACTTCGATCGCTGGATCGCGCAGGCCAAGTCATCGGGCAGCACCCTGTCGAAGGACGTCTACCTGAAGCTGGCCCAGCCCAGCGAACGTGAGCCGGTGCAGCGCTATGCGAGCGTGGCGCCCGAGCTCTACGACCTGATCCTGAACCGTTGCGTGGATGGCGGCGCCTGCATGGCCGACACCATGGCGCTCGATCGCAGCCGCGGCAAGTTCGACCCGTCCGGCGAAATCTGCACGGCAAGCAACACACCGGTCGATTCGCCGCTGTTTGCGCCGGACGTCGTGCTCAACGACGGTAGACGACTGCTGCGGTGAAGCGGGGATTCGCCCTCATTTTTCCGGTTCCCGCCAATCTTCATCGGTCAATTTTGGCCAACACAGGCCCAGGTGACAAACATGCCCGAGCGCTCCGAACTCGCCAACCTGATTTTCGGCCGACTGTCATGGGAGGCCATTCCCTACCATGAGCCGATCCTTATCGCCACCTTCGCCGCCGTGGCGATAGGCGGACTGGCACTGGTGGCGCTGCTGACGTACTTCCGCGCGTGGGGCTATCTCTGGCGAGAGTGGTTCACCAGCATCGACCACAAGAAGATCGGCATCATGTACATCGTGCTGGGCATCGTGATGCTGCTGCGCGGCTTTGCCGACGCAGTCATGATGCGAATGCAGCAGGCCGTAGCATTCGGCGACAACGCCGGGTTCCTGCCACCTCACCACTACGACCAGATCTTCACCGCGCACGGCGTGATCATGATCTTCTTCGTGGCCATGCCGCTGGTCACCGGGCTGATGAACTTCGTCATGCCGCTGCAGATCGGCGCGCGCGACGTGGCATTCCCGTTCCTCAACAACTTCAGCTTCTGGATGACCACTGGCGGCGCGATTCTGGTCATGATGTCGCTGTTCGTAGGCGAATTCGCGCGCACCGGCTGGCTGGCCTATCCTCCGCTGTCGGGCATCCTCCACAGTCCCGACGTTGGCGTGGATTACTACATATGGGCGCTACAGATAGCGGGGGTGGGGACGCTGTTATCAGGGATCAACCTGCTGGTCACCATCGTCAAGATGCGCGCCCCTGGCATGACGCTGATGCGGATGCCGATCTTCACGTGGACGTCGCTGTGCACGAACGTGCTGATCATCGCCGCCTTCCCGGTACTGACCGCCGCGCTGGCGCTGCTGGCGCTGGATCGCTACGCCGGCACGAACTTCTTCACGGCCGATCAGGGCGGCAGCGCGATGATGTACGTGAACCTGATCTGGATCTGGGGTCACCCCGAGGTCTACATCCTGGTATTGCCGGTATTCGGCGTGTTCTCGGAAGTGGTGGCCACGTTCGCGCGCAAGCGCCTGTTCGGCTACGCGTCGATGGTCTATGCGACGGTGGTGATCACCGTGCTCTCCTACCTGGTCTGGCTGCACCACTTCTTCACGATGGGCTCCGGCGCCAGCGTCAACTCGTTCTTCGGGATCACGACGATGATCATCTCGATTCCGACCGGCGCCAAGATCTTCAACTGGCTGTTCACGATGTACCACGGCAAGATCCGCTTCGAGCCACCGATGCTGTGGACGGTCGGCTTCATGGTCACATTCGTGATCGGCGGCATGACCGGCGTGCTGCTGGCGGTGCCTCCGGCGGACTTCTCGCTGCACAACAGCCTGTTCCTGATCGCCCACTTCCATAACGTGATCATCGGCGGCGTGCTGTTCGGGCTGATGGCCGGCATCACGTACTGGTTCCCCAAGGCATTCGGCTATCGCCTGGTGTCATCGTGGGGCAAGGCGTCGTTCTGGTTCTGGTTCGTCGGCTTCTACTTCGCGTTCATGCCGCTGTACTGGCTCGGCCTGCTCGGCGTGACCCGCCGTATGAACCATTTCGACGATCCGTCGCTGCAGATCTGGTTCCAGATCGCCGCGTTCGGCGCGCTGCTGATCGCCATCGGCATCGCCTGCTTCCTGATCCAGCTCGTGGTGAGCTTCATGCGCCGCGAGGAGCTTCGCGACACCACCGGCGACCCTTGGGGCGGCCGCACGCTCGAGTGGTCGACCTCGTCGCCGCCGCCTCAGTACAACTTCGCATTCACGCCGGTCGTGCACGACACCGATGCCTGGTGGCACATGAAACACAACGGCTTCCAGCGACCGGAGCAGGGCTTCATCCCGATCCACATGCCGAAGGGCACGGCGGCCGGCATCGTACTGGCCGGGCTCTCCACGATATGCGGCTTCGCGTTGATCTGGCACATCTGGTGGCTGGTCATCGCGTCGTTCGCGGCCACGATCATTACAGCGATCATCCATACCTTCAACTACAAGCGCGACTACTACATTTCGGCAGAGCAGGTGGTCCGGACTGAAGCGGCGCGCACCCAACTGATGGCCGGCCATGGTTGACACGACCCTACCCCTGCACGCGCACGGCACGGCCGATGCGGACCAAGCGCCCCCCGGCGGCTATCAGTTCTACCTGACCGAGGAGGTACATCCTCAGAACGGCACGCTGCTCGGGTTCTGGCTCTACCTGATGAGCGACTGCCTGATATTCGCGTGCCTGTTCGCCGCCTACGGGGTGCTGGGGCGCGAGTACGCGGGGGGACCGAGCGGCGCCGAGCTGTTCGAGCTGCCACTGGTGGCGCTGAACACCTCGTTCCTGCTGATATCGTCGATCACGTATGGCTTCGCCATGCTGCAGATGCAGCAGAACCGTGTCGCCAGCACGCAGATCTGGCTGGCCATCACCGGCGTGTTCGGCGCGGCGTTCCTCACGGTGGAACTCTACGAGTTCGCGCACCTGATCCATGAGGGAGCCGGCCCGCAACGCAGCGCTTTCCTGACGTCGTTCTTTTCGCTGGTGGGCACGCACGGGCTGCACGTGACGTTCGGCATCATCTGGCTGATCGTCCTGATGACGCAGGTGGCGCGGCACGGACTGATCACGGCGAACAAGCGCAGGCTGATGTGCCTGTCGATGTTCTGGCACTTTCTCGACGTCGTGTGGATCGGCGTCTTTACCTTTGTCTACCTGATGGGGTCGCTGCCATGAGCGCGCAAGACCACGCGATGGACGGCCACGGGCATGGCCACGAGCACGAAGAGGAAGTGGGGCCGCACGCCACGCTGGGTGGCTATCTGACGGGCTTCGTGCTGTCGGTGTTCCTGACAGCGGTGCCGTTCTGGCTGGTGATGGGCAAGGTGTTCGAAAAATCGTCCACCACCGCCATCGCCATCCTGCTGATCGGTGCGGTGCAAATCGTGGTGCACATGATCTACTTCCTGCACATGAACGCCAAGTCGGAAGGCGGCTGGAACATGCTTTCCCTGATGTTCACGCTGACACTGGTCGTGATCACGCTGACCGGATCGCTATGGGTGATGTTCCACCTGAACAGCAACATGATGCCGCAGATGCGGCACACGCAGCAGGCAGCGGAATCGGGTGGCACGATCGTGCCACCCAGAACCAAATAGCGAGATAGCCGGGGGACGTCAGGCGGCCAGGCGGAACGTCGCCACCGCTTCCTTGAGCCGCTGGGCCTGCTCTTCGAGCGATCCCGCGGCCGCCGCGGCCTGTTCCACCAGCGCCGCGTTCTGCTGCGTGACGGTGTCCATCTGCGTCACGGCCTGATTGACCTGCTCGATGCCGGCGCTCTGCTCGACCGACGCCGCGCTGATTTCGCCCATGATGTCGGTCACGCGCTTCACCGCGCTGACGATCTCTTCCATCGTCTGGCCAGCCTGCGCCACCAGTTGCGAGCCACGTTCGACGCGATCGGCGGAATCTCCGATCAATGACTTGATCTCCTTGGCCGCCGTCGCGCTGCGCTGCGCGAGGCTGCGCACCTCACCCGCCACTACGGCAAAGCCCCGGCCCTGTTCCCCGGCGCGCGCGGCTTCAACTGCCGCGTTCAGCGCCAGGATGTTGGTCTGGAACGCGATGCCTTCGATCACCGAGATGATCTCGACCACCTTGCGTGAGGCGGCATTGATCTCGTCCATCGTGTGCACCACCTGACCCACCACCTCACCGCCTTGCGTGGCCACGTCGGAGGCATTGACCGCCAGGCCGCTGGCCTGCTTCGCGCTGTCGGCGTTCTGGCGCACGATGCTGGTCAGTTCCTCCATGCTCGACGCGGTCTCCTGCAGCGACGATGCCTGCTCTTCCGTCCGTTGCGAAAGGTCGGTATTGCCGGCGGCAATCTGGCTCGTGCCGGTGGCAATCGCCTCGGTGCCTTTGCGCACTTCCTTGACGATGCCAAGGATGTTCTCGTTCATCTCGCGCAGCGCTGCCAGGAGCTGGCCGGTTTCGTCACGGCTGTCCACGTCGATGCGGCCGGTCAGGTCGCCAGCAGCCACGGTCCGGGCAAAGCCAACGGCACGATGCAACGGGCGCGTGATGCCGATGGTGAGCCACCATGCGAATGCCACACCAATTGCCAATGCGATCACGCCAAGCGCGATCAAACCATTGCGCGCGCTCTCGTAGATCCGGTTGATCTCTTCGGCCGTGGCGTCGATGGACGCGCGCTGGATGTCCAGCAGCTTCTGGATCTCAGCCAGGTAGGCATCACCGGCCGGCACGAACTCGTTCTCCAGCACCTTGACGGCATCCTCGGCCTGTCCTTCCTGCTTAAGCTTGGCGATCTTGTCGCGCGACTCGTTGTAGGGATTGCGTACGACCAGAATGCGCTCGAAGGACGCCTTTTCCGCGTCGGACGTCAGCATCGGCTTTATCTTGTCGCGCATCGCGGCAATCGTCTCGGCCGAGGTCTTGGTCTCTGCGGCGAAGAACTGGCCAAGCGAGGGATCGCTGCTGCGCGTGATGGCCGTGGTACGGCGCACGCTGGCGTACATCAGGCGATACCAGTCGCTGACGATGCGCTCCTTGGCGAGCGGCTGCTGCATCATCGCGTGCGTGCGGCCCGCGACATCTTCCAGACGCAGCACGCCCAGAACCGTCATGAATGTGGACAACAGCAAGACCACGCCGAAGCCGATGCCAAGGCGTACACCAATACCAAGATTCTTCATGCCTTCTTCTACCTGATTGACTGGTTGGCGGCTGACTGACCGCGCCCGGTGGCGGCCGATCACTGCTTTGCCTGCGGCGCAACTGGGTATGCGCTCGAACGGACATGGGGAAAGCTAACGGCAGTCAGTACCGGAACTTGAGAGAAATCAGGGATTATGCGAATTGCGGGCGCAATGCACCCGCGCTGGCGAATGGCAATAAAGCCGTGACGGCTGGCAGCAAGTCCGGCGGTCACGGCTTTGGGTCCTCGGGGTGGACACACGAAACGACTACTGAACCGTCAGGGCTCCGGTCCCATTGCAGCTCAGGCTGAGCTGGTTGCCAAAGTACTGGTCTGCACCTACCGATCCGAGAGCCATGTTGGCGGTCGGATAGTTCGTACCCGAGGTCGCGGCAAAGCCTGCGATCGGGGCAATCGACTTACCACCATCCGGGCCGAGTTGCGCAATGAGCGTCGTCGTGCCGGCAGCGTTGCACTTCACCTTGATCGCCACACCGTAGCTGCCGCCATTGTCGGATTGCCGGTCGCTGCCAGGCGTATAGAGCGACTGCCCGCCGATCGGCTTGCCGGCTTCCGTCCGGATGTCCAGGAGGCTGTTGCCTGTCTCGACAATCGCGTAGTAGCTGTTGTCGAACGGAATCGTGCTGCCACTGGCATCCACCTGGTGCGTGATGGCCGTACCGTTCTCGTCGGCAACCACAACGTAGAGATGGTAGTAGCCATCCTGGTCCACAGTCAGCCCACTGCCATTGCAGGCAGGATAGTCACAGATGTACGCCGACTGCATGACACCACGAAGATAGAGCGACACATCCGCGTTCTGACCCGGCTGAAGCAACGCCGCCGTTTCTCCCTGCGCCAGCACATAGCCTTCATTGTTCGGGATGCAGGGATCGCTCGACGCGCATGGCCCATTGACCTGGACGGCGCCGATCTTGTGCGTGCCGGGCACGGTGGCGTAGGTGGCGGCAATCGTGGCAACGGGCTGATTGCGGACATAGCTGATGGTCGACTGATACGAGAAACTGCCGCCGTTGGCGAGATTCGCGCTGCCGCTCGGTCCGGGGCCGGACGGCAGGTTTGCGGTTGGGAATGCCGCAACCTGTACGCCATCAAAGAACACCTTCACGTATCCATTGCTACCGCCGTCGACAAAGGTCGGCTTGAGCGTCGTGCCGGACTGGCTGCCCAAGGCCGTCGGCGTTCGCACGGTATTGCCGTCGCCATTCTTCAAGGGAATGCTCATCGTGACGGAGCCAGTAGCCGTTGGCTGCTGGGAAGTCGTTTGCGTGCCGGCTGTACTGGCGCTGCCACTACTGCTGCTGCCACCGCTGCCATCGCCTCCGCAGGCCGCGACGCAGAGCAATGCGGCAAGGGACAGATAACCGATCGTGTTCATTCTCATGGCTCGTTCTTTCTCCAGAAGCAGGACTTCTTGGTGTTGTCGCTCGCGATTTGAGCGAGCCCTGCTCTGCAATCGGTGTGCCAATCTGGTGCATGTCCGTGCGGATTTCCCGGAAACGGCGATGCCATGCGCGTTTCCGGCCGGAACACGCAATGTCTGAACATTGTCCGTAGGGTGATTTTTCAGCGATGCCGTGTTACGACGTTACGTAACGCGGTGTTGGGATTGACCCTGAATTGCCAAATGAATGGGCATGCACGCGCGAGCGCGTCGCCATGTTCAAACGCATGACGCCACGCTAACGAGGGGGAGCGCCATGCGCGAGTCCACTACGACTTCGCAGCGGGCGCGGATATAGGGCTGAAGTAGTACGGCACCAGTGAGAGCGCCACCACCACCACGGCGGAGAGAAAGATCGCCGAGTAGGTATGGGCCACGGGCCAGTCGCGCAGATGACCGACGTTGGCAATCAGGCCGAATCCCCACGACGTGAGCGCCGAGCCCAGGAACACGAACGTGTTGAGCAGACCGAGACCCCGGCCACGCGCAGGCGCGGGAATCAACGCACGCCCTTGCGCCATCACCAGCGGATGGAGCATGCCGATCGTCGACAGCAGCGCCATCATGCCAACGCCGCTGGCCACCCCTGCATCGGGCCAGATCGTCAGCGCGATACCACCGGCGGTCGCCAGGCATCCCCATATGCCAATCGCCGCCTTGAGCGAACTGCGGCGGACAAGCACCGGCAACGCAAACGCGGTGAGAAAGCCTGCCAGGCTCAGCAGCATCAGCGCCATCCCGCGCGTGCCGGCCTGGAGGCCGAACACATCGGCCAGATACGGACCGCTCCATGCATTACGAAAACCGGTGCCGGCGGACATCGCCACGCATAGCGGAATCAGCGTCCATAGCGGCCAGTATCCGAGCAGCTTGCCGCTCTCGACCAGCATCGCGCTCATGGGCGCCTGACGCGCCTGCTCGTGACCGTCATCACGAACAAAACGCCATACGCCGTAGCACGCGACCACCATGCAGACCGCCGCAAGTGCCATGGCGGGGCGCCAGCCGACATGCTGCGAAGCCCAGCCCAGCGGGGCCGTGGCGCAAAGTGCCCCGATCATGCCCAGCGCATTCGAGCGGCTGCCCACACGCATGTACTGTCGCTCCGAAAGCTGTTCCGACGCATAGTGCAGCAGGCCCATGAACACCGGCGCGCAGGCCAGCCCAAGGCCCATCTGCACCAGCATGGCCATGCCAGCATTGGGCGCGACCACGAAACCGATTGCCGACACGGCGCCGACACCGAGCAGCACGGCCGTGGGGCGGCCTACGCCGTAGCGGTCGAAGGCGATGCCTACGGGGATCTGCGCGACGGCGAAAGCGAGGAAGAAGCAGGAAGATAGCGCGCCAAATCCCGCCGGGGACAGTCCGAAGTCATGCTGCAGTTCGGGCGCGATAACGGCGAGGCAGCTTCGATAGAACTGACTCAGGATGAATGCGAACGTCAGCAGGGCGATGCCTCGCGACGTGTTTGTCTCCGCGGCTGCGGCGGTGCTTTCCTGGTGGAAAGTCGTATTCACTTTTGTCTCTTGCTGGAGGGGCTCGCGGGCTATTCTACGCGGGCGCGTCCCTTGTAAGACGTCAGACGAAATGGTCGGCGGAAACAAAGCGGCGAATATCGGCCATTTGTGCAACGGTCATCACCGCCACGTTCTGGCAGGCAGAATTTTTCGACTATCGCCCGGGCTGCGCCCGGCCCAGCTTGCAGCCGCGATCCAGAAAATCGCTGGCATGGCCGTTTGCGCCGCCCGCCTTGTCGACGGGTTCATCGACCACGACAAAACCGGCCTGGCCCTGCAAGGGACGCACATAGCCCAGGAATACGCCCCGGTCGGCGATCTTGCCGTCGACGCCGAGGTCCTCGCGCACCACGTCGAACGGGTCCACCGCAAGAACCGGATCGTCCGAGGGAATCAGCCTGACACGCACAGGCTTGCCGCGAAACGTCAGGCTGCGCCACTGCCTGTCGAAAGCGCTATTGGCAAGGAAGTCGCGCGCGCTTTCGCTGATGCAATCCAGATGAATGTGAAGCTGATCCTGGCTGCGCGCCGCCCTCGCGTTGATGGCCAGCCCCAGAAGGGTATCCGGCAGCGCGCGGCCAATGGCCTTGCCCACGGTGTCGCGCGCGGCCCAGCCGAAGGCCCAGGCATTGTGCTCGCGATCGGACCAGACACGCGCGTCGTCGACGCCGCTGACCGGCCGCACGGGAATGACAAGGTAATGCGAGGCGCCAATCATGTCCTTGTAGAGGACAAAGCCCCGCTGTCGATCAACGATGACGCAATCGGAATGTGTGGGCGTAGCCGGTGTCAGGCAGCGCTCCTGGACGTTCTTCCAGAGGCTGTCGCGCGAAAATCCGCCGACCATGCGTTCGAGCAGGCCAGTGTCGGCACAAGCCTGCCCCGACGCAACCAGCGCCAGACACCACAGCAGCAGGCGTTTCACGGCGTCATGGGGGCGCTGGAATCAACGCGCGGTGCGTCCGCCGTAATACGTGCCGTTGCGGGGATTCGATACCTGATAAGCATGGTTGCGCGCCCAGCGCTGGGCGGCGAGAAATGCTTCGGGTTCACGTTGACTCCACGCACTGACCATCAGCGGCGAGGCATCTTCCTCGGTATTGAGGTAGACCGCCGCGCGATGAAGTGCAGCTCGGTCAGGAGCTCCGGGAATCGTCGTGGTTCGAATCGTCACACGCATCAATACAATCCTTGAGGCCCAGATTCAGGAAATTATGCATAAGCGCCCATGACATGGGAATGACCTCGATGCAGTAGTTTTGCGTAGGTGGACGGTTCTTTCCCCTTGCTGGCCAGACGGCCGCGTCAGGCCTGGCTTTGCGGGTAGGCGCGGATTCCTCGGGCGTGGCGTGCGCGCCACGCATGTACCGCACAGGGAACTCGGACGGATCTGCGCCTGAGGCAGGACACTGCCTTGTAGCCAAGGGAAAACACTGATCCCAACTACGCGCAAGAGAAACAGCATACCTGACAAGCAGCGCCATCATCAGGAATTCGCCGCATCGGCGCGCCGACACCCGGGACAACGCGCCGATGGAGTGCTTCTTCAGGACTATGCCGAATCAGCTTTCGATCTTGAAGTTGGTTTCCTTCACCACTTGCTTCCAGCGATCGGTTTCTGCCTGGATCTCCTTGCCAAACGTATCCGGCGTGCTGTTGGCCATGACATAGTCATACTGCTTGAGCTTGGCGACCACGTCCGGCATCTGTTTTGCTTTTTCGACGTTCTGCGCCAGCGCGGTGACGATCTCCTTGGGCGTCCCTTTGGGTGCCAGCAGCCCTGCCCAGGAATTGAACTCCATGTCCTTGATACCCAGTTCCTTGAACGTAGGTACGTCTGGAAAAGACCCGGCGCGCTGCGGCAGAATAACCGCCAGCGCCTTGACGCGACCCGCCTTGATCAACTCCACTGCGGCAAAGGAGTCGAACGAAAAATCGACTTCCCCCGAAGCCACGGCCTGCATTTGAAGGCTTGTCCCTTTGTATTGCACGTTGGTGACATTCGGTGCGTCGATCACGCGCTTGAACTGCTCGGTGATCAGGTTGATCATGCTGCTGCCGGACGAGGCCGCGAGCGGCTTGTCCGCTTTCCGGGCCAAAGCAATCAAGTCGGCCATGTTCTTGACCGGCAGATCCTTGCGCACGATGACAATAAAGCCGACATCGCACACCCGCGCCACCGGCGCAAAACTGGCCGCCGCCTCATATGGGGCCTTGTAGATCACGGGGCTTAGCGTTTGGGCGCCAGCAGTGTTGAACAACAGCGTATAGCCGTCTGCCGCGGCACGGGCCACCTCGCCCGTACCGATGATGCCGTTGGCACCCCCCTTGTTCTCGATCACAAACGAGGCCTTCATCAACTCCCCCACCTTTTGCATGATGAGGCGAGCGACCACATCGGTCGTGCCCCCAGCGGCAAAGGGCACGATCACGCGCACTGGTTTATTCGGGTATGCCGCTTGCGCGTAAGCCCATCGCGGCAGGCTACTTACAGCGGCGGCTCCCACCAGGCTCGTCAGGAATTGGCGACGTTGGATACTGAGATTGTTCATGCTTTGTCTCCTTAGTACCGGTTATCCGGCCCGATGTGTTGTCATTTGAGAGAATGCATCACCTCACCGAGGTTCGGTACTAGGTTTAATACGCGCAGGCTTGGCAGGGCCAGGTTGAGGCCAGACGAGTTCGTCAGCTTTGGCGGATACAATGCGCCGTCCCATTGTGCGATCACCATGCCATGCCAAATCCGAACCGGGCCTTTCTGCTCGGCCCGCTGCTGAAGGGGGTTTCCCGTTCGTTCTACCTGACGCTTCGCATCCTGCCCGAGGGCATGCGCGACCCCGTCGGTCTGGCCTATCTGCTGGCACGCGCCGCGGACACCATCGCGGATACCTCGCTGATTCCGCCCGCGCAACGACTAGACCTGCTGCTGGCGCTACGGCAGCACGTCAACGGCACGCAGAACGACGGTTCGCTCGCGCAGTGGCTGAGCGCGGAAGTTGCCAGCCAGCAAACCCAGTCCGACGAGAAGGTACTGCTGGAATCGATCGGCCCCGCGCTTGGCGTGCTGAGCCAACTCGATGCATCTGATCGCACGGCTGTCCGCGGTATCGTCGATACGCTGACCGAAGGCATGGAATTCGACCTGGTCACATTCCCCGACGAGCGCTCGGGCCAGGTGGCCGCGCTGCGGACGATGGACGAGCTCGATCGCTACACGTATCTCGTGGCCGGTTGCGTGGGGGAGTTCTGGACCACGATGACCTATGCCCATCAGCCGGGCACGCTGACGGCGGCGCCCGAGACGATGCTGCGCCGAGGTGTCCGCTTCGGCAAGGCATTGCAGATGGTCAATGTGCTGCGTGATTGCGGCAAGGATCTGCGCATCGGCCGGTGCTATCTGCCGACCGAGGTCCTGGAACGACATGGCATGACGCCACGCGACCTGATGGACCCGGCCAATGCGCTGCGCGCGCGGCCAATACTGGACGAACTGCTGCATGTCTCGCTCGCGCATTTCCGCGAAGCGATGGCCTATACGTTCGCGATTCCGCGCACGGCGATCCGGTTGCGGCTGGCCTGCCTGTGGCCGATCCTGATTGGCCTGGAGACGCTGCAGCTATTGGCCGGCAACAAGGCCTGGCCCGACCCGGCGCACATTTCGAAGATCCCGCGCGGCAAGGTGTACCGGGTGCTGGCGCGAAGCACGGCAACGGTCATGTCGGACACGCTGCTGCGGCGCTGGATGGAAGACCTGATCGCGCGGATCGAGGCCAGCCTCGACGGTTCCACCCGATAGACGCTGCTTCGTCGGCAGCTTCAGCCCGGGACATCGCCCATTGCAAAGGCGAGATTTCGCGTCACGCGATCATGCTGCTCGCGCGGCAGGCGTGGATCGGCAAGCAATTCCCGGCAGAGCCGCGCGCTTTCATCGCGTTCATTGCACCAGTACAGCGCGATCGACAGCTCGTCACGCGCGCGCCAATCATAGACGGTCTGATCCATGAAGAGCCGGTCATCGGGCTGGGCGATGCCGGTGGCAACACGCGCGAAGTCGCGTGCCAGGACATGGCGCTGCCGCAGCCTGAAATAGCGCGCGAGCTCGCAAGGCGCTTCGGCCCGTGTCGGCCGGTAGTTGTAGGCCTCCAGGTAGGCGTCGACGATGTCCCCGGGCGACGCTCCGCCGCCCTCCTTCAGCACCGCCATCTGCAACATCGAGTAATAGACTTCCTCGTCCCACCCGCCCATGGTGGCGCGGTTCGCATAGGCGGCAATGGCCTTGTCCACCAGACCACCGTCGCGATAGCTCTGGGCGAGATAAAACTGGTAACGCGTATTGCCGGGATCGGCTGCGAATGCCTTCTCCAGTATCCCTGCGTCTTCCACGAACTTTCTGCCGCTCACGCGCCGCGCGCCGTCGTCGCCGATGCGATAGATGGCGTTCTTCAAGGTGTCGCGACTATACGGACGGTTGCAGTCGATGTATTCGTGGGTCACGCCCGTATAGAAGAACCCGTGGCCCAGCCGGATCAGATGTGGCTGGCTGTAGGTCAGCGAGCGAAACTGGACGACCAGGTCATAGCAGTCGGCGGTCAGTTCGCCGAAGTCCGAAGCCTCGATGGTATCGTCGGCATCGATCAGCAGCGCATAATCGCCGTGCTTGGCCGCCAGCGCGAGCGCTTCATTGCGGTTGGTCGAGAAATCCACCCATGGACGTTCGATCAGTTCACCCGGCAGGTCGCCGAGCGTATTGCGAATAATGTCCTGCGTCCCGTCGGTCGACCCCGTATCCGAAATCGCCCAGGCGTGAATGTGCGGGCGCACCGCGCGCAAACAGCGCTCGATCACGGCGGCCTCGTTCTTGACGATCATCGACAGGCAGATTCGCATTGGCTTTGGTTCTCGGGGGAGACAGGTTGGCAATTGTCGGGCGCTGGGGCGGGATACTGAACAGGCGGCGCAAGGGTTCGCACGAGACGGATGGGCCCGGAGCGATCCCCGAGCCCATGGCCCGCCATCAGCCTATCGATTCCCGCCTTCGATCACTGGCACGTCAGCGTGGCATAGACAGCGCCCGACCAGGCGTTAAACGCCGTAGTACCTGTCAACTGGACCTGCAGCACGTCCCCCGCGGAAGCCGCATAGGTGCCAGTCTGGGTCTGCGTACAGCTAGCTCCAGAGCTGTTGGCCTGGCACACAAGCCCTGTTGACGTGACGGTTGTCGAGGGAGGCTGAATCTTGAAGACTTCCATCGTATAGGGTGCAGGCGGGATGCCCGTCACGGCCGTCGACAGCGTCAGTGTGCTGCAATTGATTGGCAGCAAAACACCAAGATACGGCTGTGTGGCGATAGGGGTCAGACCCGACCCCGTCATGATGTAGGTGGCATTGCCAAAGTTCGTGCCATTGCCCACAACGAAGTTCGCCGTATAGAGCGCAGGCCCGGTGGCCCCCGTGGCACCAGTTGCCCCTGTGGCGCCCGTCGCTCCCGTGGTACCGGTGGGGCCCTGAATGCCCTGCGGTCCTTGCGGCCCCGTGGGGCCTGTCGCACCTGAGGGACCCGTCACGCCCGTCGCACCCGTAGCCCCTGTTACCCCCGTCGCACCAGTCGCACCAGTCGGCCCTGCAGCTCCGGCAGGGCCGGTGGGGCCCTGAATACCCTGAATGCCCTGCGGTCCCGTCACGCCGGCGCCGGTGGCACCAGTAGCACCCGTCACACCCATTGGGCCGGTGACCCCCTGGATGCCCTGCAGACCCGTGGCACCGGTAGCGCCGGTTACGCCCGTGGCGCCGGTCGGTCCAACCGCACCCGTGGCGCCGATCAGCGATTTGCCGGGCATCGGCCAGGCTCCGGCCGCCTTCGGTCCAAACAGCGTGCTTGAGCTGGTGTTCAGATAGAAGTCACCATCGTTGCCGTCGCTGGCAATCGGGTCACGCGTCCCATAGCGGATCAGCGTGCCAGCTGGCCCGATCAGCGATACGCCTGCGGACCAGGCACCGTTTGCCTTGGGGCCGAACAGCGTGGACGTAGCCGAATTGAGATAGAAATCGCCGTTCACGCCAATACTGCTCGTGGGGTCGGCAACACCGGTATAAATCATGCTGCCGGCAGGCGTCGCGGCCGGCGTACTGGTGGGCGTGGCTGCCGCCGTGCTCGACTCCGAGGCATCGCCGCCGCACGCTGCCAGCGTGGCAGCAAGGCATGCCAGGGGGAGTACAGCCAGCTTCCGTTGGGTGTTTTTCATTGGTTCTACTTGGATGAGGTGGAAATGCTGCAAACGGAATCGCTGGCCGCGTCACAAGACGAGCTTTCGTGGAACCAAAGCGGGTGTCGCTACTTCGGACAGGACTCCGGGGCGCTTGAAGCGAACTGCCGGGTACTGAAACTACGAAGAGGATGTCAATCCAGTCGGCGATGACGGCGTCGTAGAAGGCGCCGGCATGGAGAGGAGGGCGTGCGGTCGGGGGCCGCCGTTGCGGGGCGGCATGATGTCAGGCACCTGCCACGGACATGAGCCGGGCAGCGCGCTGGTACCGCAGAAATTTCGTCGCGCAGAACGCAAAATGCCGGGCAAGTGCTGCCCGGCTGACCTTGTTGGCGTGTTCAACCCGTTTCTCCCGTTCCCTGTTCGCTGACAAGGTGAATGCTCTTTTGATTCTTTTTCTTGCTTGCCCGATTCGCCCGGGCGTTTTGTGGGCGTGCGCGACAGCGTCGGCGCAGTTGTCGATGGACTGTGTCCAGCCCGGCAACATAATCGAACGATGTTGACGATACAACGAAAGAAGCATCACACCCCACTTCAGAGGGGATCAAGCTTTTATCGCCACTGCCGTCTGTCGTCCTGTCCGGCGGCTGCCGGCGGACATTGGACCAAGGCTGTCCTCAGGACCCTGCGAAAGCCCAAAAAAGAAGCCCCGCATTCGCGGGGCTTTGTTTCCAACCAGATCTCGTCGCTCATTGGGTCGCCGCCGTCGGTGCTGCAGGCGCCTTCTTGTGAGACTTGCTCGACTTCTTGGTGGTGCTCTTGCTATCGGTCAGAGCTGATGACGTGCTCTGGTTCGCGCCCTGTGTGTAGGGATCGAACTTGTCGCCGGCCCGGGCGGCGTCGGGCGTGTAGCCATCCTTGTTGCTCGTGCGCGCCGGGTCGGGCACATAGCCGTCCTTGTTAGTCGTATGCATGTCGTAGTCATAGCGATCAGAGGGACTTGCCGGTCCCGCCGCAAACGCCAGCCCGGGTACAAAGACTGCAACTGCCACTGCAATGGTGAGTGCCTTCATCGGGATCCTCCTGCGAGAACGGTTGAGACCATCGTGCGCTGAGTACGCACAATCCATCACCAAGCCTATGCCGCGGGCATCGAAAATGCCATGAACCAATGGTGTTAACGCGATCCGCGCGGGCGCCGCCGCCAAGCACTCAGGGACGAAGCAGATCGAAGCCAGCCAGCGCGATCACGCCGCTCAGCGCATCCGTGGCCATGGAACCCTGTCCCAGAATCAGCACGGCAGCCGCGGCCCACGTGGTGGCACAGAAGAGATAGAAGCGCTTGTTCATGGTGAAGCCGATCACTTGCTGCGGGCAAAAGAAGGACGTCAGTATAAACCCTGATATTCACCCACGACAAAGCGCTTGATGCAGCTCTTTTCTAAAGCTTCGGAATTGCCGCGACCAGCATGGCTACACCCGAGCAGGTCAAAAGCGTCAGCACGATGCGCCGGAACGCGATGTCGCTGATACCAATGTAGACCCGCGTGCCGAGCAATGTGGGAATCAGCATGGCCGGGGCCACGATGGCGAACATCGGCAACATGTCGCGCGTGATGATGCCGGTACCCACGTACACGGCCATCGTCACCAGCAATGCGCCGAGATTGAAGTTCTGGATCACCACCCGCTGCTTGTCCTTGTCGAAGCCTCGCAGCGTGCACCAGAGTGTTGGCGCAATGCCCGTGAACCCGCCGATGCCACCCATGATGCCGCCGATGGCGCCGACCACGGCATCGGCCAGCCGGCCACCACGGCGGATCGGCGGAATGCGGTTCGAGAACAGCATGATCGGGCACCAGATCACCAGGACGATGCCAAGGCACAGCTTGAACAGATGGACGTCGAGCCGGGGCAGGATACTGACCCCGATGGGAATGCCGACGATGCCGCCAAGCAGGAACGGCAGTACGGTGGCCAGATGGTACTTGCGGCGCACGGTGAAGGCCGCAAGCAACTGGCCGGTCAGCGCGCCGAACACGGACATCGCCGAAGCCAGCCGTGGTTCGACGCCCCAGGCCCAGAACGACATGGCAACCATGCCAAACGCGAAGCCTGACAGGCCCTGCACGAATCCGGCAACGATGGCGCCGAGGGCGACGATGAGAAAGACCGAATCTACCTGCATGTTCTTGTTCTTATGGTTTGCGCCCCGCTCCCGGTCTATACACGGGGGAACGGGGGTGGAACGAGAGCCGGCCCTGAATCCGCCGGCCCCTTCAATCGTCAGCCGCCAATCCCCAGCAGCTCCACTTCAAAGTTCAGCGTCGCGTTCGGCGGGATCGTGCCCGGCACGCCGCGCTCGCCGTAGGCCGTCGAGGCCGGGCAAGTCAGCTTGGCCTTGCCGCCGACCTGCATCTTCTGCACGCCCTCGGTCCAGCACGGGATCACGCGGTTCAGGGGGAACGAGATCGGCTGGCCGCGCTTGTAGGAGCTGTCGAACTCCTTGCCGTCGGTCAGCGTGCCACGGTAGTGGACCTTGACCGTATCCGTTGCTTTCGGCGAAGCGCCGGTGCCCTTGGTCACGTGCTCGATCACCACGCCGGACGGCAGCGTTTCAGCCTGCGCGATACCTGCGGCGCCCAGCGCCACGGCGGCGAGGATCAGGGAGAGTTTCTTCATGGGATATTCGTCGTGTCAGGTTCTCGGGAGTGACGCCTACGCCAGGCAAACCCGGTGCGGACGCCAGCCGGCAAGTGTACATGACCCTGTTGTTTGCGCGGATCGGCCTGCTCACCGGGCGATCCGTGACAGAATGGCCACTTGTCCACAGCGCAGACGGAGGCATTGGGGATGTATCGCGGCGAACGATTCAACGGATATAGCCACCTGGCGGGAGCGGTGCTCTCGGCGGCTGGCATGGCGGTGCTGGTCACTTCATCGGCACTCCATAGCGACGCCTGGAAGGTCGTCAGCTCCGTCGTCTATGGCACCACGCTGGTGCTGCTCTACACGATCTCCACCGTCTACCACAGCGTTCGCGGCCCCGCGAAGGACATCTTCCGCCGCCTCGACTACTGCGCGATCTACCTGCTGATCGCCGGCAGCTATACCCCGTTCGCATTGGTCACATTACGTGGCCCTTGGGGCTGGACCCTGTTCGGCGTCAACTGGGGGCTGGCCGTGGCCGGCATCATTCAGGAACTCTGGATCGGCCATCGCACCCGCATCTTCTCGCTGGCCATCTACGTGATCATGGGCTGGCTGGTGCTGATCGCGTTTGGCCCGCTGGCGGCGGCCCTGCCGACCGTGGGGCTGTACTGGCTCGTAGCCGGCGGCGCCATCTACACTGCCGGCATCGGCTTCTTCCTGTTCGACGAGAAGGTGCGCCACTTCCACGGCATCTGGCACCTGTTCGTGCTGGCCGGCAGCATGTGCCAGTTCATCAGCATCCTGTTCTACGTCGGGTAAGCGCCCGATACCTCACCCTATATCTCGGTCACGGTCGCCGCCGATGCGGCCGTCTCCGTGACCACGCCGGCTTCGAGCATCGCCTCGATCTCCGCCTCGCCATAGCCGCATTCCGCCAGCAACGTCCGCGTATGTTCGCCCAGCCTCGGTGACGGGCGATGGTATTGCGCCGGCGTTTCCGATAGCTGTATCGGCAGCCCCAGCGTCCGGATGGGCCCGGCTTCCGCGTGCTGTTGCCGTACCACCATGCCACGCGCCAGCGTCTGTGGATGGTTCAGTGCCTCGCCAATCGAATGCACGGGTCCGGCCGGGACGCCCGCTGCATCGAATGCCGCCAGCCAGTCAGCGGACGGGCGCGTCATCAGGATGCCGGCCATCTCCGGCAGCAACGTGTCGCGATGACGCATCCGGTCGGCGTTGCGCCGATAGCGGGGGTCTTCGACCCATTCCGGATGTCCGAGCACCTGCGCGATACGCGCCCAGTTCTTCTCGTTCGCGCCGCCAACGATGATATGGCCGTCCTGCGTCGGAAATGCCTGGTATGGCGTCGCCAGCACGTGCGCCGACCCGCTCGGCCCCGGCGACTCGCCCGTGGCGAAATGAATCGCCGCGTGCCAGTAGAGCTGCTGCAGGCCGGCCTCGATCAGCGACGTTTCCACGATCTGCCCGCGCCCGGTCTTCTGCCGATGCTGATACGCGGCAAGAATGCCGAACGCCGCCAGGATGCCCGCATTGATATCGGCGATCGAATTCCCGGTGCGCAACGGCGGCCCGCCCGCCTCGCCCGTGATGCTCATGAGCCCCGTGTAACCCTGCGCGATCAGATCGAAGCCGCCCTTGTCGGCGAACGGCCCGGTGCGGCCATAGCCTGAGATCGCGCAATAGATCAGGCCCGGGTTCTCGCGCGACAGCGTGTCGTAGCCAAGCCCAAGCTTCTCCAGCGTGCCCTTGCGGAAGTTCTCGATCACCACGTCGGCGTTGCGCACCATGCGCAGGAACACCTCGCGGCCTTCGGGTGTCTTCAGATCAAGGGCGATGCCGCGCTTGTTGCGGTTCAGCATCAGGAACGGCGCCGACACGCCGTTGATGGTCGGCTCGCGATAGCCACGCGCGTCGTCGCCACCATCGATCTTCTCGATCTTGATCACGTCGGCGCCAAGATCGGCCAGCATCATGCCGCAGGTGGGCCCGGCCATGATCTGCGCGAGTTCCAGCACACGCAGGCCGGACAACGCACCCGGTGCGATTGCAGGGGAATCTGACATCGGTCTGCTCCCAGGTTAGCGACCGCTGAACTTCGGCGTCTCCTTGGCCAGGAACGCGCGATAGCCGGTGCGGAAATCCTCGGTGTCGAAACAGTCGAACGCAGCATCGATATCGGCGGCCGATAGCGGCTTGCCTTCGGCCAGTTGCCGGGCGAAGCGCTTGTGCCAGCGGGCCACCAGCGGCGCGCCGGAAGCGATCCGCTGCGCCGCGGCACGCGCCTCGTCGGCCACGCGATCATCGGGCACCACGCGCGAGACCAGCCCCATCGCATACGCCTCGGCCGCATCGACGATGCGCCCTTCGAACAGCAGCTCGAGCGTGCGCGACGTGCCGATCAGCCGCACCAGCGGCGCCATCTCCGCGTGCGCCATCACCAGCCCGAGATTCTTGATCGGCGCGCCGAAACGGCTGCTCTGGCCACAGATGCGGATATCGGCCATGGCTGCGACCTCGAGCCCGCCACCCACGCAGATGCCGTGGATCTGCGCCACCACCGGATGCGGGCAGTCCTGCATCGCCTGCGCGGTGCCATGCATGACCGCGCCATAGGCCGTGGCCTGTTGCTTGTTGGAACGCGTGGTGGCGAATTCGCCGATATCGTTGCCCGGCGAAAACGCGCGGTCCCCCGCGCCACGCACGACGACGCAGCGCACCGTGTCATCGGCGGAAAGCTCGCGGAACGCCTCGCCAAGCTGCCGCCACATATCGAGCGTGAAGGCATTGAGCTTCGCGGGCCGGTTCAGGACGATGGTGGCGACGGCATCCTCGCGCGTCACCAGCAACGTCCCTTCCTGCTGAATGTCATCGCTCATTCTGACGCTCCCTGATGGGCCGACACTACCTTGCGGCGCCGGGTCTTCTCCAGCAGGCTGCCGAACATCGGCCACACCAGGATCACCACTGCCAGCGCCATGATCGTGCCGACGAGCCCGTTGGACCAGAACACGTTGAGTTCGCCCTGCGACATCAGCATGGTCTGCCGGAATGCATCCTCCGCGCGATCGCCCAGTACCAATGCCAGCACCAGCGGCGCCAGCGGATACTCGAGCTTCTTGAGCACATACCCGATCACGCCGAAGATCAGCATGAGCCAGACGTCGAACATCGCGTTATGCACTGTGAACGCGCCAATCGCGCAGACCACGAGGATCAGCGGCGCGATGATCGCAAACGGAATGCGCAGGATGGCGGCGAACAGCGGCACCGTGGAAAGCACCACGATCAGGCCCGCCAGATTGCCCAGATACATGCTCGCGATCAGCCCCCAGACGAAGGTCTTCTGCTCGGTGAACAGCAACGGCCCCGGCTGCAGCCCCCAGATCATCAGTCCACCCAGCAGCACCGCCGCCGTGGCTGACCCCGGAATGCCAAGCGCCAGCATTGGCAGCAACGCGCTGGTGCCGGCCGCGTGCGCGGCGCACTCAGGCGCGATCACGCCTTCGACGTTGCCGCGCCCGAACGTCTCACGCTTGCGCGAGAAACGCTTGGCCACGCCATAGCCCATGAACGATGCGGCCGTCGCGCCGCCCGGCGTCACGCCAAGCCAGCAACCGATGATCGACGAACGGATCAGTGTCATCCAGTAACGCGGCAGTTCGGCCCAGGTCTTCAGCACCACCTTGAGGTCGATGCTGGCCCGCTTGCCACGAAAGGCGACGCCCTCCTCCATCGTCATCAGGATCTCGCTGATGCCGAACAGGCCGATAACAGCCACCAGGAAGTCGAACCCGCGCAGCAGTTCCGTGGAGCCGAACGTCATGCGCAGCGTGCCCGAAACCGTATCCATGCCGACCGCCGCCAGTGCGAACCCGATGCACATCGCGATCACGATCTTGGCCTTGGCTTCCTTGCCCATGCCGACGAAGCTGCAGAACGTCAGAAAATACACCGCGAAGAATTCCGGCGGCCCGAAGCGTAACGCGAACTTCGCCACCAGCGGCGCCAGGAACGTGATCAACAGCACACCGGCCAGCGCGCCGAGAAACGACCCGGTGAAGGCCGACGTCAGCGCGCGTCCCGCCTCACCCTGCTGCGCGAGCGGGTAGCCATCGAACGTGGTGGCCACGGACCACGCCTCGCCGGGAATGTTGAACAGGATCGACGTGATCGCGCCCCCGAACAGCGCGCCCCAGTAGATGCACGACAGCATGATGATGGCCGACGTCGGCTCCATCGAAAACGTCAGCGGCAGCAGGATCGCCACGCCATTGGGGCCACCCAACCCGGGCAGCACACCCACGACGATGCCGAGCAGGATGCCCACCAGCATCAGCCCGACGTTGTGCCATGACATCGCCACAGCAAAGCCGCCCATCAACGCATTGAGTTCTTCCATGCCGGTCCCCTTCAGAATCCGAGGGCCGCTTCGAGCGGTCCCTTGGGCAACGGCACGCGGAACTGCATCTCGAAGATCCAGAACAGCACCAGATTGATGGCCACGCCAGTCAGCACCGCGCGCCACCATGCGAACTTGCCGATCACGAGCATGAAACCCGCAATGAAGATCGCCGATGCTACGTAGATGCCCAGAAAGGCGATCAGCGCGACGTAGACCGTCAGCGGCACCAGGATCACCGCCACCTGCCGCAATTGCGGCCACGTGACGAACACCTTCTCATTCTCGCCATGCCACGCCTGCCACAGCACCACCATGCACGCGATGAAGATGATCGCGCCAATCCGCATCGGAAAATAGCCGGCCTGCGGGCCGTCCGGCTCCCACCCCGCGCCAATCTGGTAGTTGCTGACCATCACCACCACCGCGCCAATGGTGATCAGCAGCGCGGTGGCGATTTCCGCCGCACGCACCGTGATCGCCGCCGGCGCGGTGTCTTGTAATTGTTCGCTCATGAATGTGTCCCCCCGGATCGTTGCCCCCCACCCCATTCAAGGGAGAGGGGGCAAGCCATCAGC
>NZ_ANKP01000042.1:0-105633 GCF_000319775.1 Cupriavidus sp. HMR-1 | reverse complement strand
TCCGCGCGTTGGCCTGCGCGGCATCACACATCGCAAGCTGGCCGAACACCTCGCCGTCGATCGGCGAACGCACGGCCAGCACGCCTGGCGCGGCGCCTTCGGCTGGCGTCCACGGTGGCGGCAGGTCCATGGCCTGCCAGCAGGCTGCGATCTCTTGCGCTTTCATGCGAGCGTCTCCTGTAGCGGATGATGCGAGTAGTGCTGGCCGAAGCGGTTGGCCAGGAACCGGTCGAGCGGCATGGCTTCCTGCGGCACGAACCCGGCCTGCGGCAGCACGCCCGTGGCCACAAGGTCGAGCGCCGTGCAGATGCCCGCCGCCGTGGTCAGCTGGATCGCGTTGACGTGGCCAATCCCGGCAAAGTCCGCCATGCCGCCGATGCGCGCGGAGAACGATGCCTGCGTGAGCGGTCCACGCTTGCCCTCGCCCCTCACGCCGGGCGGATGCCCGGTGGCGCTGGCGAAGACGATCACCACGTCCTGCTCGGTGACCGGAATCGCGTGCTCGAAGATCTCGCGCAGCCACTCGCGCCGTTCGCGCAGCCGCAGGTCGTTCAGCAGCAGTTTCATCTGCGCGCAGTGCCCGGGGTAGCGGATCGACTTGTAGTCGACTTGCCGCGCATGGCCTGCCAGGGTGTCTGGCAAGGTGCCCAGCCCTCCAGATGTATTAAAGGCCTCGTATTCGACGCCGTCCAGTGCGAAGGTCTCATGCCCTTCCAGCGCGGGCAGCTCCACGCGCCGACCGTCGACGATGGCTTCGCACGGGTTGCAGTACTCGTTGATCAGCCCTTCGGTGCTCCACGTCAGGTTGTACTTGAGCGCGTTGCTCGGATAGCGCGGCAGCGCGCCCACGCGCATCCGCAGATCCAGAAGTTCGCCGCCGCCGCGCAGGAAGCGCTGCGCAAGGTCGTGGCCAACCACGCCGATGAAACCCGGCGCGAGCCCACACTGGGGCATCAGCACGGCACGCGCGCTCCGCCCCAGTTCGCGAATCACCCGGGTGGCGGCCACATCCTCGGTCAGGTCGAAGTAGTGCACGCCAAGCCGCGCCGCCACTTTTGCCACGTTGATGGCGGCATGGAACGGCAACGCATTGAGCACCGCATCGGCGCCGGCCAGCAGCGCCGCGCAGGTGCCGGGTTCGGTTGGATCGCCCGCGCGCACGGCGATCTGGCGCGGCATGCCGTCGAGCCGGTGCGCGTCGTGATCGACCAGGCAGACACGGTAGTCGCCAGAGGCGGCCAGCATCGCGGCAATCACACGGCCGATCTTGCCGGCGCCGAGCACCACCACGGATAGCGGCCGTGGTGCCAGGGTCAGGTCGCGCACGGCGGCGGGACCAAGCGTTGAGGGTTGCATGGCGGGCTCCGTCAGAAGGTCATGAAAAGCATTCGTTGTGACTGAAGTATGGGCAGCAACGCGCACGTTTTGTAGCCACAAGATTGACGAAAGCCCGGCATAATCCGACGTATCGACGTCCAATACTGACGAATCGTCAGAGCGAGCCATGGCAGAACTCGACCAGACCGATCGGCACCTGCTGGCGCTGCTGCAGGCCAACGCACGCGAGAGCGCTGCAAACCTGGCGCGCGCGCTTGGCATCGCCCGTACCACCGTGGTGGCGCGTATCGCGCGCCTGGAGAAGATCGGCGTGATCGCCGGTTACGGCGTGCGGCTGGGTCGCCAGATGGAAGACAACGCGATCCTGGCGTTCTGCGGGCTCTCCGTGCAGCCCAAGGCGTCCCCTGCCGTGGTGCGCGCATTGCAACGCTTCCCGGAAATCGAGGAACTCAATTCGGTCAGCGGCCCGGTGGACTACATGGCGGTGATCCGCTGCGACTCGCATGCGCGGCTCGACAAACTGCTCGATGAAATCGGGATGCTCGATGGCGTCAATCACACGCAGACGTCGATCGTGCTGGCGCGGAAGATCGACCGGCGACGGGCAGCTGGCTAGGCGAAGCAGGTCAACCGGCCCTGCCAAGCGCCCACCGCGCGGCTGCACTATCCTCTACGTACTCAGGAGCGGAGACCAATATGAACAATGACATTCGCGTTGCCGTCGGTGGTGTCACTGGCTGGGCCGGTGGCGAGCTGGCACGCGGCGTGGCACATGCCGCCGACATGACACTGGTGGCAGGCCTGTCGCGCGGCGCGGCGGGACAGGCACTGGCGAAACTGACGGGGCACGCCGACACGCCGGGCATTGCCGTGGCCAGCATCGAGGAACTGAACCAGACGCCTTACGACGTCTATGTCGAATACACCGAGCCGGTCATCGGCAAGCACAACATCCTGCAGGCGCTGGCGCGCGGCGCGCACGTCGTGGTGGGCACCTCGGGGCTGACGGACGACGACTACGTGGAAATCGACGCCGCCGCGCGCAAGGCTGATCGTGGCGTGCTGGCTTGCGGCAATTTCGCGATCACGGTGGTGCTGCTGCAGAAGTTTGCCGAAATGGCCGCGCGCCATCTGGAGCACTGGGAAATCATCGACTACGCCAAGGCTGGCAAGGTCGACGTGCCGTCTGGCACGGTCCGCGAACTCGCATTCCGGCTCGGTCAGGTCAAGGCCGCCGCGCAGGTGGTGCCGATCGACGAGCTCAACGGCCCGAAGGAAACGCGCGGCGCGACGATGTCAGGCACGCAGGTGCACGCGGTGCGGCTGCCCGGCTACCAGCTCGGTGTAGAGGTGATCTTCGGCGCCGATGGCCAGCGCCTGCACCTGAAGCACGAAGCCGGCGACGGCTCGAAGCCGTACGTGTCCGGTGCGCTGCTCGCGATCCGCAAGGTCCACACCGTGCGCGGCGTGGTCCGCGGACTCGACAAGGTGATGGAAGGGCTCTGACGAGCCCGACGACTCCGGGCGCCTTACCAGCTGCCGGGGTTCACCGGTTTGACGGGCGCCTTCTTCTCCGCCTTCTCCTTCTCGGCTTTCTCGGTCCCCTTGCCGGACTTCGCCGCCGCGTCTGACGCCGGCGGCGCGAGCGACTTGGCCACCGCGGCATCGCGATTGGCCATCAGCGCGCGCGCCTGCGGCAGCAGCAGTTCGATCGTGCCTTCGGACGGGTCCTCTGGAATCGCGTACAGCTCGACCGTCAGCGGGCGATGCATCCAGCCCGCGTGAATGGTCTTCACCGCATTGCCGGCCTTGTCCTTCATGTCGACCATTTCCTTGCGGAACGGCTTGCCGTAGCGCGCGGAGAGCGACTGCTCGGCGGCATCCTGCGACTTGATGCCATCCGTCGGCACCATCACGCCCACCAGCGCATTGCCGTCGACGAACGCCAGCAGGTGCGGGCCATCCATGAAAACCGGACGCTTGTCGCGCGGCACGCCAATCTGGCGCATCGTGCCGTCGCCGCGCAGCTCGACGCATAGCGCTGTCACGTCCTTGCCATCCGGCGTGCGGTGGTCGGCACAATCGGCCAGCGCGGGCAGCGGGTTGCCGATCTCGAGCGTGCCGAGGATCTGGGCCAGCGCGTCAGTCCCGGTGGGGGCCGGCGCGGCAGCTACGGCAGCTACGGCAGGTGCGGCGGGTTTCGCGGGTGTTGCGGGTGCGGCATGGGCGACGGACGTCGCCAGCAGGCTGGCGAGCGCCAGCCCGGCAAGAGGCAATCTCAAAACTCACTCCTGAAAACGGCTCCGCGTTGGAGTCGGCCCCGCGCCGAGGGTTCAAACCCGTCCACCGGAGTGACGTCTGGTCGACAGATTGGCCGAGGCGGCTAGCGGAGCATGTGCTTCACGGCGTTGAAGCATACCAGCGCGAGGCCGATCAGCACCGCCCACAGGATCAGGCGCGGTATCGGGCTCGGTGGAAGCTGGCGCGACGGGGTACGCTGCATGACGGGCATGCGCATACGGGAGTTGGTCTGCAATCCGCGCGTGTGCCAGATGGTGGTGTCCGCGCCAAGGTCCGCCGCCTGGGGCGTTTCGCGCCGAGGCTGGCTGCCCGGCGCCCTGGCTTGCGTGCTGGTATTGGTGCTGGTACTGGTCGAAGCCTTGCTGGTGGAACTACTGGTCGAACGCGTGCCGACCGGTCGTTGCGTGGCCATCCCCTGCTCCCCGATTGCATCGATTGCCGACGTATCAGTGTGCCGCCGGTACACACGCGTGGCCGCCGGTCTGCAGCCCCCGGTCCACGCGCGGCACATGTTAAGACAAAGTCGCCGCGTCCGCCACCGTGCCTTTCCTCTGGCAGCGGTGGCACCGACGCGTCACGCCTTCACGCGGACGCGGACGCTGACTTCCGGCCGATCGACATTGCCTCGCGGCGGAAGGCGTGGCCCATGTGGTGATAGAACGGATGCGGGTTGAACTGGCGCGACAGGAACGACGCCAGCAGCGACGCCGCGAGCAGGTAGATCGTCAGATCCTGCGTGCGGGTCATCTCCATCACGATCACGCTGGCCGTGATCGGCGCCTGCGTGGCGGCGGCCAGGAATGCGGCCATCGACACCAGCGCCAGCACGCGCGGCTCGGTCGCGCCCGAGAGGAAATGGGACACGGTATCGCCGATGCCCGCACCGATGGCCAGCGAGGGGGTGAAGATGCCGCCCGGGATGCCCGCGAAATACGACACCACCGTGGCAACGAACTTCGCCAGCCCGAACCAGATCGTGCTGTGCGGCGTGCCGTTGATCAGGCCGGATGCCTGCTCATAGCCCGTGCCGAACGTCGCGCCCGCGGTTGCCCAGCCGAGCGCGGCCACGACGAGGCCGCAGAAGAACGCCACCATGACCGGATGCGCGTTCAGCCAGCCGCGCCACGATGTCGGTGTCAGGCCCGGCACCCCTGCGATCAGCAGCTTGGCGAACAGCCCGCCCATCACGCCGTTGACCACGGCGCAGAGCAGCACTGGCCCCCAGGCGTCGTGCAGCACCAGCATCGGCACCTTGACGCTGAAGTACGGATTGTTGCCGAGCACTGCCAGTGACAGGAAGCCTGCCGTCAGCACGCCGGATAGCACCAGCCTGTCCCAACGCACCGACGTGCCACGGCCCAGTTCCTCGATCGCGAACACCACCCCGGCGAGCGGCGTGTTGAAGGCCGCGGCAAGACCGCCGGCCGCACCGGCAGCGATCAGCGCGTTCGGATGAAAGCCGATGCGAAACTGGAGCTTCTCATGACACAAGCGGCCCCACGCCAGCATGGCTGCGGCGCCGACCTGGACCGATGGCCCTTCACGGCCCACCGAGGCACCGGCCAGCAATGCGCCGGTCGTCAGCAACACCTTCCACATGGATTGCCGGAACGAGACCAGCACGGTCTGCGCAACGCCCGCCGGCGGCAGCGTCACGGCGGCGATCACCTGCGGAATGCCACTGCCGCGCGCCTGCGGCGCCAGTCGAATGGTCAGCCAGCGCAATGCGGCCAGCCCGAACGGCAGGATCACGAACGCCAGCCATGGGGTGGCCGTCGTCAGCTTCGCGTTCCAGTTCAGCGCCACTTCGGCGATATATGCAAAGACGATCGAGAACAACGCCACGAAGCCCGCGCCGCACATGAACGCACCATAGCGAATGGTGGTGCGCGAGATTCGGCCAAACTGGCGCGTCTTGCGGAATGCGGTGCTGCGCGCGTGGAAGCGCAGCTTGCTCAGTCGATCGGGGCGGTCCGGGTGTGGCGTGGATTGGGAATCTGGGGGCTTGCCGGCACCAGAAGGTGGTGTGCCTTTGGCGGGATCGGAGGGACCGGAAGAGTTGGACGAATCAGGCGGCTCGGCGGAATCGGTCATGGCGTCGATGCGTGAGCGTTGGCAGCGGGGGATGATGACAGAGGCTGCCGGAGGCATCCAGCGCCTCCGGCAGCCCTCAACTATACGCCCGTCGCTCCCGCTGTCGCGCCAGCCTTCGGCCTAAATCTCAATCCAGCGTGATGTGGTTGGCACGAATCACCTTGCCCCAGTTGTCGCGATCGGCGGTCACATAGCGGTCGATCTCGGCCTGCGTGCGCGGCGGCTGCACCACGAACCCGAGCGCGTTGAACGTGTTGCGGAACTGCGTCTCCGTCAGCACGTGCGATGCTGCGGCTTGCAGCTTTGCGACGGCATCGGGCGGTGTATGCGCCGGCACCGCCAGACCGAACCATGTGGCGGCGCGGAAGTTCGGGTAGCCGCTCTCGGCGACGGTCGGCACGTTGGGCAGCACGTCGAGCCTCGAGCTTCCGGTCACGGCCAGCGCCTTGAGCTTGCCAGCCTTGATATGCGGCAGCGACGTGCTGACCACGTCGACCATAAGCTGGACGTTGTTACCCAGCAGCGCGGACAGCGCCGGCGCCGAGCCGTTGTACGGCACGTGCGTCATCTCGATGCCGAGTTCGGTCTTCAACATCTCGGTGGCGAGCTGCAGCGAATTGCCGAGCCCCACCGACGAATAATTGAGCTTGCCATTGGCAGCCTTGGCGTAAGCCGCGAACTCCTTAATGTTGTTGGACGGTACCTGGTTATTGACGACCACCACGAGTGGCGCTTCCACACCGACCGTGATGATCTTGAATTCCTGCGGCTCGTAGCCGGGCTTCTTGTAGAGCATCGGATTCAGCACCATGCTCGCGCTGGTGACCAGCAGCACCGTGTAGCCGTCCGGCTGCGCACGCGCCACGCTCTGCGTTCCGATCATCGTGTTCGCGCCGGGGCGGTTCTCCACGAGCACGGGCTGCTTCAGTTCCCGCGATACGCCTTCGGCAATCCCGCGGCCGAACTGGTCGGTCGAGCCGCCGGGCGCGTAGGGCACCACGAGCTTGATGGGCCGATCCGGCCATGCGGCGGACGCGGATGACAGGGTCGTGGCAAGGCCGAGCGCTGCCGCGGCCAGGATGGCGGTTCTGCGATGCATGTTGTCTCCTGCTGCTTTTTGTTTTATGTGTGTTGTCTCCCCGCCCCCGCAAAGCGGGAAAGCGGAGTCTGTCAGTGGCCGACGCCGACGCCGGCGCGGCCGGCTTCCGTCAAACCCTCCGCTGCCGCCCTGCCCAGTGCTGGTCGCGCAGCCGACGCTTTGCCAGCTTGCCCGTCTCGTCGCGCGGCAACTGCGCGACGATTTCGATCGTGCGCGGCACCTTGAAGCCGGACAGCCGGCCTCGCATCCAGTCGATCACGGCCGCCGGATCGAGCGTCGCGCCGGCCGTCGGCTGAATCACGCCGTGGAGCCGCTCGCCATACTCGTCGTCCGGCACGCCAAACACCACGCAATCGGCCACGCCGGGATAGCGCACGAGTTCATGCTCGATCTCGGCCGGATAGATGTTCACGCCACCCGAGATGACCATGTCCGACGCGCGGTCGCAGATGAACAGGTAGCCATCCGCATCGAGGTACCCCATGTCGCCAAGCGTGACGCGTCCGTCCACATCGATCGTCCGTCGTGCGGCATCGTTGTTCAGGTAGGTGAAATCGGGATAGGCGGGCTGGCGGACGTACACGAGCCCGACTTCGCCAGGCGCGCAGGGTCGTCCGGATTCGTCGATGATGCGCACGCTGGCCGCATCGACCGGACGCCCCGCCGTGCCCGGACGCGCGGCCGCGTCCTCGGGCGTGGCCACGGTGACCATGCCTGCCTCGCTCGACGCATAGGTTTCGTGGATTACCGGGCCGAACCAGTCGAGCATGGCGCGCTTGACCTCCGGCGCGCACGGCGAGCCCGTGGACGCGACAAAGCGGATCGACGACAGGTCGTAACGCGCGCGCACCTCGGGCGGCAGCTTGAGCAGGCGCACGTACATGATCGGCACGAGGTAGAGCACGTCGATGCGATGCTTCTCGACCAGCGCCAGCACCTGCTCCGCGTCGAAGCGCGGCGTCAGTACCAGGCGCTCGGCCATCTGCAACGCGTTCTGGATAAAGACACCGGGCGCGCTGTGATAGAGCGGCGCGGACATCAGCGCACGGCACCCGGGCACGATCCCGATGGCCTTGGCCACCACCGATCGCATGCGCGCGGTCTGGTCCTCGAGTTCGCCCAGCGGCACCGCGCTGCGCAGCACGCCCTTGGGACGGCCGGTGGTGCCCGACGTATAGGCCAGATGTCCACGCGGCGCAACGCGTGGGCCGTCGTACGGCGATTGCGTGGCGAGCCAGGGTTCGTAGGCGATGGTGCCGGTAGCGGTGGCATCGGCGTCGCTGCCGTTCACGGTCAGCACGGTCATGCCTGCGGGAATCACTTCGCGCATCGACGGGAACAGATCGGCCTCGATGATCAGCACGCGGGCGCTGCTGTCCTCCAGCAGGAAGCGGGCTTCCTCCGGCGTGAAATGCCAGTTGATCGGGCAGTAGTAGACGCCGGCCGTCCGGCACGCGAAGACGACGTCGGCAAACACCGGGTCATTGCGCAGCATCACGGCCACCACCGCGCCCTCCTCGAGCCCCAGCCGCCGCAGGCCACCCGCCAGCCGGTTACCGCGGTCGAGCACTTCGGTGCCGGTGCGGTGCAACGATTCGAACCAGAGGTCTGCGGCCATGCGGGGTCTCCTGTCTGCGCATTTTGTTGACCGAACACTGTAGCGGTGCCTACTGGCATCGACAATGCCTCCGACTGGAATCACAATGTTGCGTCAAACTTGACAATGCTCAATCAGGCGCTTTATGGATCTCCATCTCGTCCAGGCTTTCGTCGACATCGTGGAAGCCGGCAATCTGGCCGAAGCCGGCCGGCGGCGCGGTGTCACGCGCTCGCAGATCAGCCGCCAGCTTGGTCAATTGGAAGAACAGGCCGGCGCGATGCTGCTGCGGCGGACCACGCGCCGGCTAGAGATGACCGACGCAGGACAATCGCTCTACGAGCACGGCTTGCGCATCCTGCAGGAAGTGGCGGCCGCGCAGGCCGAGATCGACAGCCTGGGCAAGACGCTGCGCGGTCACGTGCGCGTGAGCGTGCCCACCGGCCTGGGCGATGCGTTCATCGCCCCGCTGCTGCTGCAGTTCGCCGAGAAGCACCCGGGCATCTCGCTGCGCGTGTTCTTTGCCAACCGTGTGACCGACCTGATCGCGGCGGAAATCGACGTGGCGCTCAAGGTAACGTCCGAGCCGCCGCTCGATACCGTGGCGCGCGACGTGTGTCCGATCCACTGGCAACTCTGCGCCTCGCCCGCCTATCTGGCCGGCATTGCGCCGATCCAGCAGCCCGCCGATCTGGCCGCCTGCCGCTTCCTCTGCCCGCCCTACACGTCCAGACGCTTCCTGCTGACTTTGGGCCGCGATACCTGCGACGGCCCGGAACGCGAGGATGTCGACATCACGCCGTACCTGCAGTCCGAACACTTTCCCTTCCTGATGAATGCCGTGCGCCAGGGGCACGGCATCAGCCTTCTGCCGCTCTACATGACCTGGGAAGATGTGCGGCGCGGCACGCTGGTACCCGTGCTGCCCGACTGGAAGCCCAAGGGACTGGGCAACCGGCTCTACATCTTCACCACCGCGAATCCGCATCTGTCGATGGCCACGCGGGCGCTGATCGGCTTCCTGCGCGAGACGGTGGCGGAGCTGGAGGTGTTCAAGGAGCGCTGAAGGCTCCACATCGCGCGCCATCGTCGATTTGCACTCGCTCTGCAAACTTTCAATTCGCAAGCTATGATTCATGCCAAAGCTTGCAAGCTGAAAGTAAAAGAGCGAGGAGACACATGGTACCGACCGATTTTTCCACCATGCCCTGCCCGATCGCGCGGTCGATGGCGATGCTGGGCGAGCGGTGGGCGATTCTGCTGATGCGCGAGGCCTACTACGGCAGTTCGCGTTTCGATGAGTTCGAGAAGAACCTGGGCATTGCCCCGAACATACTTAGCGCCCGACTCAAGACGATGGTCGAGCACGGGCTGCTCGACAAGGTGCCGGCCCCGGGCGGCGGCGCGCGCCACGTCTACGTGCTCACCGAGATGGGCCGCGACTTCTTTCCCGTATTCGTTACGCTGAAGGACTGGGCGGACCGGTGGCTGGCCGATCCGAAGGGTCCGCTCACCGTGCTCGAAGACAAGCGCGAGGGCAAGGAGATCCTCGCCGGCAAGCTGACGCGCGACGATGGCAGCGCGATCACCGTGGACGACCTGCGCGTGAAACCCGGCCCAGGCGCCGGACGGTATCTGCGCGCGCGTTTTGGCGAACCATCCTCGGAGGCGGCCGATCATGCAAAAGTCTGATGCGCTTGCGCTCGATGGTTCGGCGGCCCTTGCCGAGCCGGTGCCCGCCACCGAGATCGCGCGCGGCATTGCCGTGCTGGCCGCGCCGACCAGTCTGGTGGCATTCCTGCAGGCCGGCGCGCAACTGATCGAAACCTGGCTGGCCGCGCGCCAAGGTACGGCATCGCTGGCCGGATGGGCGGTGGTGTTGCCATTCGCGCTGCTGCTGCAACAGATGTCGACGGGGGCGATGGGCGGTGGCGTGGTATCGGCCATCGCGCGCGCGCTCGGTGGTGGCAAGCGCGAGGAGGCATCGTCGCTGGTGCTCCACGCGCTGATCATCGCGGTGACGGCCGGGCTGATTTTCGCAATCGTGCTGGCAGGCTTTCCGCGCAGTGTGTTCGGCGCAGTGGCCGGCGCGACAGCGGCCGAAGCCGCGGCGAGCTACGCGATCTGGTTGTTCGGCGCCGGTGCCGTGCCCGCGTGGCTGGCCAATACGCTGGCATCGGTGCTGCGCGGTGGCGGACGCCACGCGCTGGCGGCACGTGTGCTGGGCGGCATGTGGGTGGTGTTTCCGGTGCTGTCCTGGTGGTTGGCGGAGCGCGTCGGCATGGGGCTGGCAGGCATCGGGGCGGCGCTGGCGGCCGTGTCATGGGGGGCGGCGTTGGTGATGGCCTATGTGGTGTTCCGTGGCGGCGCGGGCTTCGTGCCTTCGCTGCGCATCCGCCCGTCGAAGGCGCTGTTCTACCGGATTCTCTCCATCGGCCTGGTGGCCTGCGCTCTCGCATCGGTCGCCAACCTGACCACGATTCTCGTCACGGCCCAGTTGCGGCACTACGGCACCACGACCGTAGCCGCGTATGGCATCTCCGCCCGGCTCGAATTCCTGATGATCCCGCTTGCGTTCGGCGTGGGCTCCGCGTTGACAGCCCTGGTGGGCCGCGCCGTGGGCGCCGGTGACTGGCATACCGCGCGCCGCACCGCCTGGGTCGGCGCGTTGCTCGCCTTGCTGATTGCCGGGACGGTAGGCGCGGCGGTCGGGCTGGCGCCAAACCAGTTTGCCGGACTGTTCACCCAGGACCCCGATGTCGGCGCGATTGCCGCGCGCGCGCTGTCGTGGGTCGGCCCGGCGTTCGGCGGCTTCGGCCTGGGGATGGCGCTCTACTTCGCGTCGATGGGTGCGGGCCGTATGCGCTGGCCGATCGCCGCGGGCCTGTGCCGTATCGCCCTGGCGGCGGGCGGTGGCTGGCTGCTGGCCAACGTCGCCGGGATGGGGCTTGACGGACACTTCCTCGGCGTGGCGCTCGGCATCACGTCATACGGGCTCGTCACGGCCATCGGCGTGCGCAAGGGGGAATGGTCGCCGCGCCACTGACGGCCAGCGGTCAGCGGTCAGCGGTCAGCGGCTAGCCGCTGACCGCGGCCTCCTTACCTGCGGAATCCCCCGCGGAAGTGGCCGCCACCACCGCCACCGAAACGTCCACCCCCGCCCTGGAATCCGCCGCCGCCGATACGGCCCTGCCATTGCTGCGCCGCTGAGCTGTTGAAGCGCTGCTGACCGGCCTCGCGCGCCTGGCGCTGCTGCTCGAGCTGGCCCTGCACATTACTGTTCGGCTGCACCGGTTGCCAGCCGCTTGGCGTGTGCTGCTGCCAGCCGTTGTCGGTGTGCTGGTAGACGTTGCCGTCGTGCCCGGCGTAGACATTGCCGTTGTTCCAGGCCACGGCATTGCCCTTGTCCGGGTTGGCGACGAATCCGCGGCTGCCCGCCGTGTGCTGCCCGGTCTGGGTATTGCCCGCGACGCCCGCTTCCGCCGCGCCGACGCGTCCGGTCTGCGCGTTGTAGCCCGCGGCCTGCCGCCCGGCCGCATAGTTGCCGTTGTACTCGTTGCCGACCACACCGCCACGCGCGGCGCCTTCGCGGCCGGTGGAAGGATTGGCGAACGAGCCCTGGCGCCCCGCCGCATAGTTGCCCGAGTACGGATTGAACGCGGCGCCCCGGCTGCCCTGGTAGCGCGCCCCGGTAGCAGCGTTGTAGCCGTAGCCGGCCGTGCCGCGCCATTGCGTGCCCGTCCAGGCATTCCAGCCCTCGGCGTGCGTGACCGTGCCCTGCCCCCAGCGGCCGTAGAAGTTGGCTTGGTTCACGTTCACGTAGTTCCAGTTGTACTGGCCGCCCCACCAGTACGGGCCCCAGTACGGAGCCGCCGCGCCCCAGATCGCGCCAGCCGCGAATCCGAAAGCGAAGCCTTCGGCCACGCCGATGCCAAACCCGGCGCCATAGCCATAGGTCACCGGATAACCGTAGTAGTAGGTGCCGACATACGGCGGATAGACGTAGCCGGTGCCGTAGACCACGGTGCCGTCCGGGCTGACCACGACGCCCATGTAGCCGGGTGTGTAACCCACCACTACCGCTTCCGGCGTCACCGAATAGATGCGCACATAGGTCACGTAGTACACCGGCGAGCTCGGCGGAATCGTGTAGATCGCGGAAGGCACCTCGGTCGCGACCACCCACGGGCCGACCGGCGCACCGGAGGTGAACCAGATGCCGTTCGACACCGCGTAGTAGCGACCGCTATCGACCTCGATCACGGGCGTGCCGGTGTTCACCGCGTAGCGCAGCGACGTACCGGTGATCGGCTCGAATTTCGGCGCGCCATCATAGGTCGCGGTCATCGTGGCCTTGGTGCGCGACACCGACGCCGTCTGCGGAATCGTCGCCGCGATCTCGGCTTCCCGGGCCTGCGGCGTGCCGGGGACGGACACCAGCACGTTCGCCTTCGGGTCCTGCGGCGAGATCTTGGTGAAATTGGCGGGCAGCTTGTCGCCGGGGACGAACTCCCACGGCCCGCTCAGTACCGGCGCCCGGAACCAGCGTCCCGAGATCAGCACGTAGTACTGGTTGGTCGACGGGTCCAGCAGCACGGCGTGATCGGCGTTGCCCACCGTCAGCAGCTCGACGCCACCGACCGGCTTCATCTGCGGCTCGCCGTCGGTGATCACCAGTTCCGCAGGGCCGGTTGCCAGCAATATGGTGGGCGGCCTGGCGGGCTTCTTGCCGTCGGCAGGCATCATCGGATCGGGCCTGGTCTGGTCCTTGGCCGCCTGCAACTTGCTGGCGGCGCCCAGCACGGCCGCGGGTGGATTGGCCACGCTATCCCAATGGCCACCGGCCGATTCCGACCGATACCAGTAACCCGCCGCCTGCAGCCACAATTCGCCGCCCTGCTCACGCAGCATCAGCGCGCGGCTGTCGATCGCGCGCTCGATCTGCGTGCCTGGCACTGCGCGCCAGACCGGCTCGCCATCGACATGCACGAGCAGCGTGGGTGTGGTCGCGAAGAAAATCTGCGGCACGTCGTTCTTGACCGGCACCCTTGTTGCGCGAGCCAGTTCCTGCGACACCGCGTAGCTGGCCTGCAGTTCATCGAGCGGGACGGTCAGCCCCTTGGGCGGCAGCCGTCCGATCAGCGCGGTGCGCACCTTGTCGGCCGCATCGGGGCGTGTGGGCACGTCAACGCTGTCGATCTGGATCTGCGTGAGCTGGACCAGCCCGGACGGCTTGTCGATATCGGCCTGCGCCGAGAACCGGGCCACGCCATAGGTGGGCGTGCCGTCCTTCTCGCCAACGGCCACCGCAGCCCGACCCGACAGCCGGTTGCCTTCCCATTTCTCGATCTCAGGCTGATAGAGCTCGATGTGCTCCCCTGCGGCGTCGAAATTGCGTGGCCAGTTCAGCGACGGCAGCTTCTGGGCCGCGCTGGCCGAGGTTCCGGGGTTGGCGGCCAGGACGGCCGGCGTGGCCGCCGTCAGCAGGGCGGCTGCCATCAGCGCCTGGCTCAGGAAGGTGCGCTTCGGGAATGACATGAGATCTCCGGCATGAGTGAGCAGTATGCGACACCGCGCGTATCGTCGGTCGAATCTAAAGTAGTGCGAAGACTGGAACAATCCGCCTCGAAAACATTCAGGATGACCACGGAAACCTGACAGATCACCTTCCCTGGGCCGGGCGAGGATTTCGCGATGATGGCGTGCTTCCTCCTGCTCCCCGGTTGATGTTACGCCTCTCGAAACCCCTTGAAGCGCCCCGTCTGCGCCCTCACGTTCTAACGATCTCATCTTCGCGCCCCCCGCCATGAGTGCCATACGCTCCCGACGTTCGCTACTGATCCCCGTGCTGATCATGGCGCTGCTCCATGTCTATATCGGCGTGCGGCTGCTGCCCGGTCTGCCGGTGCCAATGATCGTCCACAGCCTTGCCGTGCTGTGGCTCATCGCCTCGACCCTGCTGATGCCAGCCGCGTTGATGGCGCGCCGACTATCGACGCCATGGGCCGACCAGCTTTCGTGGGTCGGCATGATGGCGATGGGGTTCTTCTCGTCGCTGCTGGTGCTGACCATTGCGCGCGACCTCTTCCTGTTGGTGACGCTAGCCATCGGCTGGCGCCCGCCCGGCCTGACGGGCTATAGCGCCCTGGGCGCGATTGCGCTGGCCCTCGCCGTGACGGTGATCGGCTTCTTCCAGGCGCGCGGGCTGGCGAAGGTCAAGGAAGTGGACGTGCCGATCGCCAACCTGCCCGACGCGCTGCACGGTTTCACGATCGCGCAGATCAGCGATATCCACGTGGGACCCACCATCAAACGCCCGTATATCGATCGCATCGTCGATCGCGTGAACAGCCTGGCGCCCGATGCGATCGCCATCACAGGCGACCTGGTCGATGGCTCGGTGCGCGAGCTTTCCGCGCACACCGCGCCATTCGCGCGGCTATCGGCGCGGCACGGCGCGTACGTGGTCACCGGCAACCATGAGTACTACTCTGGCGCGGAAGCCTGGATCGCGGAGCTGCGCCGCCTGGGGCTGCGCGTGCTGATGAACGAACACGTGGTGGTCGAGCGGGGCGACGCCTCGCTAGTGCTCGGCGGCGTGACCGACTTCACGGCCGGGGGCTTCATCGAAAGCCATCGCAGCGATCCGGTGCAGGCCCTGGATGGCGCGCCCCGGGACGCGGCTGCGCGCGTATTGCTGGCGCACCAGCCACGCACTGCGCCGGCTGCGGCTGCGGCGGGCTTCGATCTGCAACTGTCGGGTCATACCCACGGGGGACAGTTCTGGCCGTGGAACCTGTTCGTGCCGATGCAGCAGCCCTACGTGCATGGGCTGAACCGGCATGACAACCTGTGGGTGTATGTGAGCCGTGGAACCGGCTACTGGGGACCCCCGAAGCGGTTCGGGGCGCCTTCGGAGATTACGCTCGTGAGGCTGGTGAGGGCGTAAGGCTGGTGAGGGCGTAAGGCTGGATGGTTTTCTCCCCTCTCCCACAAGTGGGAAAGGGGAGCCAATCAAAACTACCTTACCTATCAGCGCGTGATCGGCTTATACCGAATGCGCTTCGGCTTCGCGGCCTCTTCGCCGAGACGCTTCTTCTTGTCGGCTTCGTATTCCTGGTAGTTGCCGGGGAAGAACTCCACATGCGAATCGCCTTCGAAGGCGAGGATGTGGGTTGCGATACGGTCCAGGAACCAGCGATCGTGCGAGATCACCATCACGCAGCCGGCGAACTCGAGAAGCGCGTCTTCCAGCGCGCGCAGCGTTTCCACGTCCAGGTCGTTCGACGGTTCATCCAGCAGCAGCACGTTGCCGCCGGCAATCAGCGTCTTGGCCATGTGCAGACGGCCACGTTCACCGCCTGACAGCGTGCCCACCTGCTTCTGCTGATCGCCACCCTTGAAGTTGAAGCGGCCGATGTACGCACGCGACGGCGTTTCGTACCTGCCCACGGTCAGGATATCCGACCCGCCCGAGATCTCCTCGAACACGGTCTTGTTGCCGTCCAGCGCATCGCGGCTCTGGTCGACGAACGCCATCTTCACCGTCGGCCCGATCTTGATCTCGCCGCTGTCCGGCTGTTCCTTGCCAGTCAGCATCTTGAAGAAGGTGGACTTACCGGCGCCGTTCGGGCCGATGATGCCGACGATCGCGCCCGGCGGCACCTTGAAGCTCAGGTTCTCGATCAGCATGCGATCGCCGAACCCCTTGCTGACGTTGTCGAACTCGATGACCTCGTTACCCAGGCGCTCACCCACGGGGATGAAGATTTCCTGGGTTTCGTTGCGCTTCTGGTATTCCTGGCTGTTCAGTTCGTCGAAACGGGCCAGACGCGCCTTCGACTTGGCCTGACGACCCTTCGGGTTCTGGCGCACCCACTCCAGTTCCTTGTTCAGCGCCTTCTGGCGGGCCGATTCGCTGGCCTCTTCCTGCTTCAGGCGGTTTTCCTTCTGCTCCAGCCACGAGCTGTAGTTGCCCTTCCAGGGAATGCCGTGCCCGCGGTCCAGTTCCAGAATCCACTCGGCGGCGTTGTCCAGGAAGTAGCGGTCGTGGGTGACGGCCACCACGGTGCCCGGGAAACGCGTCAGGAACTGTTCAAGCCAGTCGACCGATTCGGCGTCGAGGTGGTTGGTCGGCTCGTCGAGCAGCAGCATGTCGGGGCGCGACAGCAGCAGGCGGCACAGCGCCACGCGACGCTTTTCACCACCGGACAGATTGCCAATCTTGGCGTCCCACGGCGGCAGGCGCAGCGCGTCGGCGGCGATTTCGAGCTGCAGCTCGGCGTTATTGCCGTCGCTGGCGGACAGGATCGCCTCGTACTTGGCCTGCTCGGCGGCCAGCGCGTCGAAGTCGGCGTCCGGCTCGGCGTAAGCGGCGTAGATCTCGTCGAGCTTCTTGCGGGCTTCGAACACCCCGCCGAGCGCCTCTTCGACCGATTCGCGCACGGTCTGCTCGGGATCGAGCTGCGGCTCCTGCGACAGATAGCCGATGTTCAGATTCGGCATCGGCGTGGCTTCGCCTTCAATCTCCTTGTCGAGACCGGCCATGATCTTCAGCAGCGTGGACTTGCCGGAGCCGTTCAGGCCCAGCACGCCGATCTTGGCGCCGGGGAAGAAGGACAGCGAGATGTCCTTGAGGATGTGACGCTTGGGCGGAACGATCTTGCCCACGCGGTTCATGGTGAAAACGTACTGTGCCATTGGGGTGCGCGTTCGAATGGTGTCGGGGAATGGCGGGAGTGTAGCAAACGGGCGGGCGCTGCCCCGGCCACACCGGATGAAATCGGGCGCGGCAAGTACAATATCTGGTTTCCCAATCGAACCCGATTGCCGTCGATTCCATGAGCAAAGCCGCCCTGACCCTCCGTTTCAAGTGCAAGAAGTGCACAAAACCCGTCACCCTGTACCTGCAGAAGACGTCCGCGTGCTCGCACATCCTCCCGTACCAGGGCTTCTGCAAGTGCGGCGAAATGATGCGCCATGCCATCGGTGACAAGGACGCCGTCGAGTCGTTCGTGAATTCGATGGACAACAGCTGGATGCATCACCACCACCATCATCACTGAGCATCGTGAATGAAGCGTGGCGCCCGGGCGCGAAAGACCCGATGCGTTTTCTTGGCGGCTATCCGCCCAATGTGCTCGCGCAGGTGCGCGCACTGATCGATGCCGACCGTCTGGGCGAGCACATCGCCCGGCGCTACCCGGACCGCCACACGATCCAGACCGACCGCGCGCTCTACGACTACGCCGGCGAGATCAAACAGGAATACCTGCGCAGCGCGCCGCCGCTACACAAGGTGGGATATGACGCGCGGCTGGACACCGCCCAGCACGCGCTAGGACTGCATACCGCGATTTCTCGCGTGCAGGGCGGCAAGCTGAAAGCCAAGAAGGAAATCCGGGTGGCGTCGCTGTTCAAGGAAGCACCACCGGAATTCCTGCGCATGATCGTCGTGCACGAGCTCGCGCATCTGAAAGAGACCGACCACGACAAGGCGTTCTACCGGCTCTGCGAATATATGGAGCCGTGCTACCACCAACTGGAATTCGACACGCGATTGTTCCTGGCGTGGCGAGAGATGGAAAAGCGCGGCGGCGCCTGAGAATCTCCCCGATTCAGTCGCAGCTATACCGGTACTTGTCGTTCAGCGCCAGCGGCAACACCAGCGTCCGGATATTCAGCGCGGCGGCCTTGGCGCATAACGCCGGCCGCTTTGTGGGATCCTTCCACTTCGTCGCATATTCCACGTTGAACACCGGCTTGCCTTGCGCCGTGAAGGCCGAGTATCCGCCGCACTCGTTGTACTGGAAGCATTGCTCGTTAATCGCGAAATCAAATGACGATGCCAGATCGGTGAGTTGATCGACGTCGTTCTTCAATCCGATCGCCAGACCGCGCGCATGTGCCGCGTTAGCCAGAAAACGGTTGTAGTCGAGTTGGGTATCCGCCGTGAGCGGCAGGCCGGTGTTATTGGTATATCCATCGACATTGTCGGGATCGATGCCGTCACACCCCTTCGAGACCGCCAGATCCATACGCGCGGCCATGATGCCGCGCACATTGCTGGATCGCGTATCCAGCCAGCGCTCGCCCGCCCAGCCGCTGAGTACGTTGCCCATATCCGAGGGCTGGAAACTCTGGAAATCGGGGCGCCAGTCCTCGCTGCTTCCCGCGGAGAAATAGCACACGACTCGCCTGCCCTGCTCCTTGAGCGATGCAATGGTCGACGGTGGCGTGTCGAACAGGTCAAGCACGTAGAGCGCGACGTTGTAGCTCGTATCGAGTTTTCCCTGGAGTTGAAGCTGCCACGTGTCGGTCACCGAGGGCATCCAGCGGACTGGATTGGCGACCATACTGTTGTTCACCTGCTTCGGCGAAAGCGTGGCGGCTTCCGTCACCCGGACCACCGTGCCGCCCGAATTATCGTCCCCGCCACCACCACAGGCCGCGACCGCGATAGCGGCCGTCACCGCTGCAAGGCACGCCTTCACCGAGCTTGCCAGTTTTCCATCCATTTCAATTGCCCTTCCAGTTGAACCCCAACAAAACCTTCAATTGGCCGCTATATTCTTCCGCCCGCGCAGTCGGCCACCACACGGGAGCTGCCTTTCGTGAAGAAGGCATATGTGATGCATGGCGCATTATCACGGAGCCGGTTCTGGTGGTAATGACAACTTGCGTCGATGGGTGGAAATGCGACACCGGTGCCACGAACACATCTCACCGATCATCAAGAAGCTTGCCTCCGTAACCGATATCGGATTCGATTATGAGTTCGCAAAAATGTCACATTCAGTTTCGCCCGTGGACGGACAAATAATGTCCGTTTCGCAATTTTGAGGTCCCAATCGCTATAGATCCGGTTTTCAAGTCTTATGTGTGCAACATCCGGGCGACCAGAAAAGCCCGAGGCAGCAACTCCGCAATACTCTGTCAGTCAGCGCTTCCTAAGAGTCTCCGCCGGTGCCTGCCTTGTCGTACTGATGCTGTTGGCCTGGCTGGTTTTGCATCAGTGGCAAGCATTCTCGCGCAGCGACCAGGCACTCTCGGATTTCGAGATCTTCCGCGCGGCGCTGCTGGCGATGGAAAAGGTATCAGCAGAACGCGGGCCCATGAATGCCGCGCTTGGCGAGGATGTACCGGTGCCGGCGCAGCGCATCGCGGCACTACGCAAGGCCCGCGAGGAAAGCGATGCCAGTCTGCGTGACCTCGACGCAGCGATCGAGGCTAGCCACTGCCAAGAGTGTGCCGCGCTTTACGTGACAGCCACCCACACCATCACCACGCTGGCCGAGGCACGCAAACATGCCGACGACGTACTGCTGGTACCGCGCCAGACCCGGTCCCCAGAGTTGCTGAACAACGCCGTCAACCACATGGCGAACGTCATCCCGATCATTGCAGGCATCGCCGATGGCACCATCGAGGACATCGTCAGCGGCGACGCCGCAATCCTGGACGACCTGCAGATGGCCCGGCTCGCAGCCGCACTGCGCGAACACGCCGGGCTGCTCGGTTCGCGCTTTACGGGCGCGCTTGCATCGGACCGGCAACTGACCGAGCAGGAACAACAGCGCATCTTCAACAGCGAGGGCCGCGTGGAGCAGCTTCGCACGCTCCTGGCATCGCACGCCGGCAACCACCCTGCCCTCGCGCCGGAAGCAGTAAGGCGTGTGGGCATGGTGTATGGCGAAGCCGGACTGGCCTATGTCACCAAGGTCTACCGCCGCGCGAAACGTCCGACGGGCGCCGGCATCACCACCGGTGATTTCGCCGCACAGTACGTGCCGACGATGCTGCCGATCGTCCAACTGCGCGACGAGATTCTCGACCAGGCCCGCGCGCGGCTGCACCGCAACCGCGACGTCACCCTGACGCTGCTACTCGGCGCATTCGCCATCGCCTTCGCGCTGCTGGGAACGATGATCTGGCTGCATTCGCTGTTTCACCGGCAGATTCTGAAACCATTCTTCGCGGCCACACGTTCCATCCTGGCCATTGCGAACGGCAATCTCTCCGTACGCGTGCCATCGCCCGATAACTACCGTGGCGAAATCCGCGCGCTGCTCGAGGCCGTTCACACACTCAAGCGCTACAGCCTCGACAAGCAGCAACTGGAACAAGACCGCCAGAGACTGATCGCCCAGCTGACCACCATGGCGGAAACGGACGCGCTCACACAGTTGCTGAACCGCCGCGCACTCGAAGCACGGGCTTGCGACCTGTGCACGAACCCGGAGGCCGACAAACCCTACGTCGCGCTAGTGATGTTCGACATCGACCATTTCAAGCGGATCAACGACACGTATGGGCATATCGCGGGGGACCGGGCGCTCGAGATCGTTGGCGCCGTGTGCCGGGACGTGCTGGGTACCGGAGACCTGGCCGCGCGCTTTGGCGGGGAAGAATTCGCGGTGGTTTCGCTGGTGAGCACACCCGGCGAAGCATTGACGCTCGCCGAGCAGCTAAAGGAAAAGCTGCGCGAGATCCGGGTGACGCTGGAGAGCTGCAGGCCGTTTGGCATGACCGTCAGCCTCGGCGTCGCCATCGGACGCCGGGAGGATGTGGGCCAGGACCTCTCGGCGCTGATCAGGCAGGCAGATCTGATGCTTTATCGGGCGAAGCGCGGGGGGAGAAATCGGATTGAGGGGGATTGGGAACTGATAGTTGGTTGAGCGGCGGATGCCAAGCAACTGTTATCACGTCGCAACTGGCCGCCAGATACTCTTTAGATGCTGCAATCGACATCCCCATCCGGCATGACATCGCCCCGTTACGCAGACCATCGACGTAAGGTATTCAAAAAGCAAAAAGGCCACGCTCTCGCGTGGCCTTTTCACATGATTCTTGGTGCCGGCTGCAGGACTCGAACCCGCCACCTGATGATTACAAATCAACTGCTCTACCTGATGAGCTAAGCCGGCATTTTTGGTGCAGTCCGCGATTCTACTTCAAGCGGACCACTTTGACGATGGCTTATTTGACCACCTTCAAGGAGGGCTTTTTCCCGCCGATGCGTGGCACGGGCGGCGGCGTCGGGTCGTCGTCAGGAGAGGCGCCCTCTTCCGCCGTTACCGGCGCCGGCGTATCGCTGTCGACCGAGGCGAGCTTCGGCGGCGGGTTGTTCTCCCGCTCCGTCGCAGCCTGGGTTTCGGGGATACTGCGTTCCACCGGGAACGCCATGCCCTGGCCGTTCTCACGCGCGTAGATCGCCAGCACGTTATCCACGGGCACTTCGATCTTGCGCGACACGCCACCGAAGCGCGCGCTGAACGTAATCCACTCGTTCCCCATATCGAGACCGCTGGTCGCGTCGAAGCTCACGTTCAGCACGATTTCGTTATTCTTCACGAATTCGCGCGGCACGCTGGTATTGCCGTCGACGAAGACTGCGATGTACGGCGTGAAGCCGTTATCCGTGCACCATTCGTAAATGGCCCGGATCAGATAGGGCTTGGTGGATGTTTCAGACATTACGCTTTGCGGTGGCGACGTCGGATGTGTCTTAGCGACGCATCACCTTTTCAGACGGGGTCAGAGCTTCGATGTAGGCCGGGCGGCTGAAGATACGTTCGGCGTACTTCAGCAGCGGCGCGGCGTTCTTCGACAATTCGATGCCATAGTGATCCAGGCGCCACAACAGCGGCGCGATGGCGACGTCGAGCATCGAGAACTCTTCGCCGAGCATGTACTTGTTCTTGACGAAGATCGGGGCCAGTTGCGTCAGGCGGTCACGAATCGCGGCGCGGGCGCGCTCGTGATTCTTTTCCGCGGCCTTGCCCTTTTCGTTTTCCAGCACGTAGACGTGCGTGAACAGTTCCTTTTCGAAGTTGAACAGGAACAGACGGGCACGGGCGCGCTGCACCGGGTCGGCCGGCATCAGCTGCGGGTGCGGGAAGCGCTCGTCGATATACTCGTTGATGATGTTCGATTCGTACAGGATCAGGTCACGTTCGACGAGGATCGGTACCTGGCCGTACGGGTTCATCACCGAGATATCTTCCGGCTTGTTGAACAGGTCAACGTCGCGGATCTCGAAGTCCATGCCCTTTTCGAACAGGACAAGGCGGCAACGTTGGGAAAACGGGCAAGTGGTACCCGAATACAACACCATCATGGTTGAATTCCTTGGGTGTGGAGTGCGCCAGATCGATATAACTTCAGCGAACTTGGCAGAGCTAGGTCGGACAGGGCAAACATTCTGTCAGAACGCCCTATCGAAAAGCAAATAAGTTACAAATACAAGGTGTGCCCCCAAGCCGACTTGACCGAGCGGCTGCCCGGTGTCGCGCAAAACAAAAGGGCCGACGCGGTGCTGCACTGCTGCAACCTCCGCGCCGGCCCTTCGGCGGGCACCGCCAGGCTGTTACAACCAGCCTGACAAGCCACACAGGCTTACTTCACATCTTTCCAGTAAGCGGCATTCAGGCGCCAGGCAAACACGGTGAACATGCCCAGGAACAGGAGCACCCACACGCCCAGACGCTTGCGATGGCTTTGCTCCGGCTCGGCCATCCAGTTCAGGTAGTTCACCAGATCGGCCGCGGCTTGGTCATATTCCTGCGTGCTCAGCTTGCCCGGGGTGATCTGCTCGAAACCTGTGAACTTGTGCACCTTCTCGCCGTGTTCCTCGGCCTCCGCGAACTTGGCGGCGCGCTGGCCCTGCAGTTCCCACAGGACGTGCGGCATGCCGACGCTAGGGAAGACCAGGTTGTTCCAGCCCGTGGCGCGGGTGTCATCACGGTAGAACGTGCGCAGGTACGTGTAGAGCCAGTCGTTGCCGCGGGCGCGGGCGATGACCGACAGGTCCGGGGGAATCGCGCCGAAGAATGCCTTGGCGTCCTTCGGGTGCATCGCGATCGTCATCGTTTCGCCCACCTTGTCCGCCGAGAACAGCAGGTTCTGCTGGATCTGTTCTTCGGTAAGGTCCAGGCCCTTGAGCCGGTTGTAGCGCATCATCGACGCGCCGTGGCAGTTCAGGCAGTAGTTGACGAACAGCTTGGCACCGCGCTGCAGCGATGACACATCGCTCGTGTCCAGCGGCGCCGGCTCCAGCGGGTAGCCCCCTTCTGAAGCCATCGCGGGCATCGCCGCGAAACATGCGCCGACCAGTGCGAAGATCGAAAGCAACTTTTTCATCTTGTGTCCTTGTCCTCTTGTAGGGTCGCGCAGCGTCTTAGTGCGGATGGAACGTGACGCGCTCCGGCACCGGCTTGAACGTGCCGGCACGGCTCCACAGCGGCATGGTCAGGAAAAAGGCGAAGTACAGCAGCGTACCGAGCTGCGACACCTTCTCACCCACCGGCGACGGCGGTTGCACGCCGAGGTAGCCGAGGATCAGGAACACCACCACGAAGACAACCAGGATCGTCTTGTGGAATGCGGGGCGGTAGCGGATGGACTTGACCGGCGAGCAGTCGAGCCACGGCATGAAGAACAGCACGATCACCGATCCGCCCATCACCAGCACGCCCCAGAACTTGGCGTCGATGAAATAGAAGCCCACGGCCAGGATCACCAGGATCGCCACCGAACCCATCTTGATGCGTGCATCCTTGCTGCGCAGGAACACCATGCCCAGCACGATGGCGAAGAACGCCCACAGGATCGGCAGGAAGTTCGCCGTGGTTGCGCGCAGCATCGAGTAGAACGGCGTGAAGTACCACACCGGCGCGATGTGCGGCGGCGTCTTCAGCGGATCCGCCGGGAAGAAGTTGTTGGCTTCCAGGAAATAGCCGCCCACTTCCGGGAAGAAGAAGATCACGGCCGAGAAGATGATCAGGAAGCCGGCCACGCCCAGCAGGTCATGCACCGAGTAGTACGGGTGGAACGGGATGCCATCGAGCGGAATGCCGTTCTCATCCTTCTTCGCCTTGATTTCCACGCCGTCCGGGTTGTTCGAGCCCACTTCGTGCAGCGCGATGATGTGCGCCACCACCAGGCCCAGCAGCACCAGCGGCACCGCGATCACGTGGAAGGAGAAGAAGCGGTTCAGCGTGGCATCGCTCACCACGTAGTCACCGCGGATGAACAGCGACAGGTCTTGGCCGATCACCGGAATCGCCGAGAACAGGTTCACGATCACCTGCGCGCCCCAATAGGACATCTGGCCCCAGGGCAGCAGGTAGCCCATGAACGCTTCGGCCATCAGGCACAGGAAGATCAGGCAACCGAAGATCCAGACCAGTTCGCGCGGCTTGCGGTACGAACCGTACAGCAGCCCGCGGAACATGTGCAGGTACACCACGACGAAGAACGCCGAAGCGCCGGTGGAGTGCATGTAGCGGATCAGCCAGCCCCATGGCACTTCGCGCATGATGAATTCCACGCTGGCGAATGCCACTGGAATGCCAGCCGCGTTCAGCGTGCCGTCCGGCTTGTAGTTCATCACCAGGAAGATGCCGGTGACGATCTGGATCACCAGCACCAGCAGTGCCAGCGAACCAAAGAAGTACCAGAAGTTGAAGTTCTTCGGCGCGTAGTACTTGGAGAGGTGGTCTTCCCAGAGTTGGGTGGCGGGGAAGCGGGCGTCGACCCAACCCAGCAGCCCGGTAGTCTTGACTTCTTTTTCGGCCGCCATGATCAGGCTTCTCCTTTCTCGTCCTTGCCGATCACGAGCTTGGTGTCGGTCAGGAACTGGTACGGGGGTACGTCAAGGTTCTGCGGGGCCGGTTTGTTCTTGAACACGCGGCCAGCCAGGTCGAAGGTCGAGCCATGGCACGGGCAGAGGAAGCCGGGATCAGCGCCGAGTTGAGGGTTGGCGCCTGCGGGAAATGGGCCGGATGGCGAGCAGCCGAGGTGGGAACAGATTCCAACCACGACCAGCAGGTCCTTGTGGTCGGCACGGGAACGGCTTTCGTTCTTGCAGTACTCCGGCGTCGGCATGGTGAAGGGGACGTCGGAATTCGGGTCCGCGACTTCGGCGTCGGTCTTCTTCAAGGAAGCCATCATCTCCGGCGTGCGCCGCAGAATCCAGACTGGCTTGCCACGCCACTCCACCGTCATCATCTCACCAGACTTCAGGGCGCCAATGTCCGCCTCGACTGGTGCGCCCGCAGCCTTCGCCTTCTCGGAAGGTGCAAAGGTACTCACGAACGGTACTGCTACTGCTACGCCTCCTACGCCGCCTGCGACAGAAGTCGCGATCAACCAATTGCGGCGACCTTTGTCCACGTTCTTCACGTCTTGCTGGTCACTCATTCCAAACCCCAGGGGATGTCATCAATTGAATCTTGCGTCAACAAAAAATTATACCTGAGGCACATCTGGCGACGATAGGCGAACTACGGATAGCCGACCGCGCTTTTATCGGTCATGGAGACGCAATTTCCGCATCCAGACTTGCACTCGAGGGTGCGATGATGCAGTCTCTGTCAAACTCAGACGTTAATCTGGAACAACAAAACGGAGAATAGCGCTATGGGAATGATGAGCGAATTCAAGACCTTCGCCATGCGTGGCAATGTCATCGACCTGGCGGTCGGTGTCATCATCGGGGCGGCATTCGGCAAGATCGTCGATTCAGTCGTTAATGACCTGATCATGCCTGTCATCGGCAGAATCGTGGGAAAACTCGACTTTTCCAGCATGTTTGTCATGCTGGCGGATCCCCCCCCAGGCACCCCGCAAACGCTGGATGCACTGAAGAAAGCGGGCGTGCCGGTATTCGCTTACGGAAATTTCCTGACCATCGTGGTGAATTTCGTCATTCTCGCGTTCATCATTTTCATGATGGTGCGCGGCTTCAACAAGATGCGCGAAAAGGAGGCTGAGCCTGCCGCGCCGGCCGTCACGCCGGAAGATATTGTTCTGCTGCGCGAAATTCGCGACAGCCTGAAAGCCCCGCGCGGCTGATGATTGCGACCCGGCTCAGACCGGGTTCGGAATGTCGATAAATGTGTGGCGCAGCCCGAAGCGCTGCGCCAGATGTTCGCCCACTGCACGGATGCCGTAGCGTTCCGTCGCATGGTGGCCGGCAGCCAGATAGGCCACGCCGCTCTCTCGCGCCAGGTGCGTGGTGGGCTCGGACACCTCCCCACTCATATAAAGATCCACACCCGCGCCCACCGCTGCCGCGAAGTACCCCTGTGCGCCACCGGTACACCAGCCCACGGTGCGGATCATCTGGTCGGCGTCGCCGATGACCAGCGGCTCCCGCTCCAGCACGCCACCCACATGGGCCGCAAAGGCGCTGAGCGGCATGGGCTGCGGCAGCGTGCCGGTCCAGCCCAGTTGATCATCGCTGAAGCGGCCCGTCGGAGTGATCCCGAGCTGCAGACCCAGTTGGGCGTTGTTGCCGAGTTCCGGATGGTTGTCGAGCGGCAGATGGTAGGCCAGCAGATTGATATCGGCGCCCAGCAGGCGCTTCAGGCGGGCATGTTTCTGGCCGACGATACAGGCGTCCTCATTTTTCCAGAAGTAGCCGTGGTGCACGAGGATCGCGTCAGCGCCGGCTTCGATCGCCGCATCGATCAGTGCCAGGCTTGCCGTCACACCGGTGACAATATGGGCAACCTCCGGCCGACCCTGCACCTGGAGTCCATTCGGGCAATAGTCCTTGAAACGGGAAACCTCTAGCAGGTCGTTCAAGTACAATTCAAGCTCTTTTGTTTTCATTTTCTGCTCAAAAATCCAATATGTTGCGCCGCTTCTGGCTGTTCTTCGCTCAGGCTGTCACGGTTGTTCTGGCCGTGTGGTTCGTCGTGGCCACACTCAAACCCGAGTGGCTGCAGCGCGGGCGGGTGGCCGTGCAATCGGGTTCGCCTATTGTGGCGCTAAAAGAGGTCGTCCCCAGTGTGGAAGGTTCGGCCGCTCCGGGGTCCTATAGCGAGGCGGCCCGCCTTGCCATGCCCGCAGTCGTCAATATTTTCACCAGCAAGAACGGCTCGAAGCGATCGCCCAATAACCCGCAGACTGAAGACCCGTGGTTCCGGTTCTTCTTTGGCGACCGCTTGCCGGAGCGCCAGGAACCGGTGTCGAGCCTGGGCTCGGGCGTGATCGTCAGTGCCGAAGGTTACATTCTAACCAACCACCACGTTGTGGACGGCGCCGACGAAATCGAGGTGGCGCTGACCGACGGACGCAAGGCAAACGCCAAAGTGGTCGGCTCCGATCCCGAAACCGACCTTGCCGTGCTGAAGGTCACGCTCAAGGACCTGCCCGCGATCACGCTGGGGCGGATCGAGAACGTGAAGGTGGGCGATGTGGTGCTGGCTATCGGCAACCCGTTTGGTGTCGGCCAGACCGTGACAATGGGTATTGTCTCGGCGCTCGGCCGCAGCCATCTCGGCATCAACACGTTCGAGAACTTCATTCAGACCGATGCAGCGATCAACCCCGGTAACTCCGGTGGTGCACTGGTCGACGCGCAGGGCAATCTGCTTGGCATCAACACGGCGATCTATTCGCGCTCGGGCGGCTCGCTCGGTATTGGCTTTGCGATTCCGGTGTCGACCGCCAAGCAAGTCATGGAATCGATCATCTCTACGGGTAGCGTGACACGTGGCTGGATCGGCGTGGAGCCGCAGGATCTGACCCCTGAGATTGCCGAGTCTTTTGGGCTCGAAGCCAAGGAAGGCGCCCTGATTGCGGCGGTGGTCCAGGGTGGGCCAGCGGACAAGGCCGGCGTCAAACCTGGGGATGTGCTGGTCTCGGTCGACAATCAATCGATCTCGGACACCACCGCCCTGCTCAACGCGATTGCACAGCTGAAACCGGGCGCCGAGGCGAAGATGAAGGTGATTCGACGCGGCAAGCCGACGGAACTCACTGTCACGATCGGCAAGCGCCCGCCTCCTCCGCGCAGGCCGATGCCGCTGGATGAGGAAGAGTAGGCAGGCTCGCTGCTCGCTGGTAATTCATCCGGCATAGATATCAATACAAAACCCCCCGTCAGTAGTGACGGGGGGTTTTTGTTTGTGCCGGCTGGGAGAGCAATTCGTTTGGGTACATCGGGCACAAACCGGGACAACACGGCGCTCTTCGGCACACATGGATTCTGAAGGTACTGCCGAGGAGAACGAGAAGCCAAGCGCCCCATGCCGCGGACTCGCGGCATTCGCCAACCCCTTCCGGCCCGGCCGGCAAGAGGGCGACTCACCTTCCGTGTCCGCGTACCCGGCATCGCCCTGGTCATCGATCAGCTAAGCGGTTGCCATCAAGTATCGAACCGGATGTAGCCCCCAATTCGAGCCCGAAGCCTAGCGCCGGTACGCCCGCACAATCAAGGCCCCGGACAAAACAAAACGCCGACATCCTTTCGGATGCCGGCGTTCTGAATCCAATCTGAAGCGGGCTTACACCCGCATCAAATTAGAACTTGTGGCGCAGGCCAACCATGGCGCCGAACTGGTTGTACGAACCCAGAGTCGTGCCAAAGCCGGAGCCACCAACGCTGCCCGGGCTAGCCGACGACGTGCCCAGAGTCGAGCCGTCCTTGTTCTTCGTGTAGGCCAGGTTGAAGTAGGCGTCCGTACGCTTCGAGAAAGCGTAGTCCGTCGACACAACGAAGCTCCACGGATCAGCACCGGTGTTGCGGAAGTCTTGGTAGTACGCGGCGCCGGTCAGCGACAGAGCCGGGGTCAGCTGGTAACCCATGCCCAGCCAGTACAGGTTCGAGACGTTCGCAATCTTCGTAGCGCCGTCAACGGTGTTCACACCGCCGGGCAGAACTGCGCCGCCCAGACCGTGAGCGTAACGGTAGCCAGCGAACACCTTGGCCGGGCCGAAGGCGTACGTACCAGCAACCGAAGCGCGGCGGATCTTGGCGCCGTCAGCAGCAGCGATACCAACGTTGGTTTCGTCATAGATCGCGCCAACGGAGAACGGGCCACCGTTGTACATCACGCTTGCGCTCATCTCGCGGCCCAGGTGGTAGTTACCCGGAACTTCGCCGCTGGTGCCTTGGTAGATGCTAGCCGTGCCAGCCGTGTTCGAGCCGGTGCTGTACAGCAGCGAGCCGGTCAGGCCACCGAACGTACCGATGTACTTGATCGAGTTGTCAGCACGTTGCTGGAACTCCGGAGCTTGAGCCGTGATCGAGTAGTTCGACGAGATGGCCATCGGGTCGAAGGCCAGACCGAAGTCATAGAACGGCGTCTGATGGCGACCCAGGGTCAGCGTGCCGAACTGGCTTTGCATACCGACGAAGGCTTGACGACCGAACAGACGGTTGTTTTGGCCCGACGTACCGGTGTCAACGTTGAAACCGCTTTCCAGCACGAAGACGCCCTTCAGGCCACCGCCCAGGTCTTCAACGCCACGCAGGCCCCAACGGCTGCCCGACATGCCGCCCGAGTTCAGGCGCACGACGTCGTGGCTACCGGACACGCCCGGCTGGTGGTTAGCGTACTCGACGCCAGCGTCAACCACACCGTACAGGGTCACGCTCGACTGGGCATAGGCGCCACCAGCGGCCAGAGCGGCGACGGCAGCAGCAAACAGTTTCATCTTCATATCGACACTTTCCTTGTCAACTGATTGGGAAATCTTGGTTGCCCAAGTGTTTGGGCGACGCATTCACCTTCACGTCTGCGTCGTATTATGTGTCACCCCCCTTGCTCGCCAGAAGTCTTTTTCGCCGTAAACGCGGTTTACCGACGCTTCTTGTTGTGATGAAGCAACAGCAATTGGGGAGGATTTCACCAAATTGGTGCAATGCGCAGTATTCAGTCTCGGGGATTACCAACCGTTAACTGAAGTCCTGGAACTCAATCTGCCTGGGTTTCACCCTCGGCAGGTGCACCAAGCGGCTGTTTCGAGACGAATCGCGCCATCAGCAGCCCGAGTTCGTACAGCGCGATCAGGGGTACGGCCAGTAAGAGCTGCGACATGACATCCGGCGGCGTGACGACGGCGGCGATGATAAATGCGCCGACAATCACATACGGCCGGATTTGCTTGAGCTTCTCGAGCTCGACCACGCCGAATTTCACCAGCACGATCACCACTACCGGCACTTCGAACGTAATGCCGAAGGCCAGGAATGTCGTCATGGCGAAACTCAGGTATTTGTCGATGTCCGTCGACATGTCCGCGCCAAGCGGCGCGTTGTAGTGCGCCATGAAGTGGAACACGGTCGGGAACACCAGGAAGTACGCGAACGCGACGCCGCACAGGAACAGCACGTAAGTGCTGGACACCAGCGGCACGACCAGCTTCTTTTCATGCTGATAGAGTCCCGGCGCCACGAACTGCCAGATCTGGTACAGCACCCATGGCAAGGCGATAAGGAATGCGACCAGCATGGTCACCTTCATCGGCACGAAGAACGAGCCGGTAACATCAGTAACGATCATGCGTCCGCCCTTGGGCAGCGAATGCAGTAGCGGGGCCGCGAACAGATTGAAGATCTGCGGCGCCCAGTAAACCATGGCCAGGAAAACGATAATCACCCCCGCCACCGCCTTGACCAATCGCTCGCGCAATTCGATCAGGTGGGAGATGAAGGTTTCCTGCTGGGATTCGTCGTTGGGGTCTGCGGAGCCCGCCATGCTTATTCGAAGAAGGAACGGTTGCGGCCACTGGCGGGCCGGTGGCGCTTCACGCGTGCGGCGCCGGACTGCACCCACATGCGCGTGCTCTGCTGACGCTTGAACCAGATCGGACGCGCGCCCTGCTTGACGCGCCAGCTCTTGCGGCCGTTGTGCGACTTGTGCGCGCTGTCCCAGCTGGGCACATAGCCCGAGCCCGTATCGCTGGACGATGACGACGAGGCCGAGCCATCAAACGCTTCGTTAAGCGCCTGGGTGTGCTCGCTGACTTCCTTGTGGATGGTCTGCTCGACGTCGCGCGCGGCGTTCTCGAATTCCGTGCGCATCTTGCGCAGTTCCTCGAGCTCCACCTCGCGACTGACTTCGGCCTTGACGTCATTGATATAGCGCTGGGCGCGACCGACCAGCGCGCCGACCGTCCGCGCGACCTTCGGCAAACGCTCGGGGCCGATCACAATCAGCGCGACGGCGCCGATCAGTGCCAGCTTGGAAATGCCGAGATCGATCATGCAGACATCAGAACAGGGACACAGGAATGGCAGGCCGTCGCAACGTACGTGGCGGCGGCCGCCGCAAGGGTGACTGGCAAGGAGAAAATTCCGTCAGACAATTATTGCTGACGCGACTTTTCCTTGGCTTCGACGTCGATGGTGGTGGAATCGCGCAGTTCCTTGGCCGGAGCGGCCGGCTCGTCGGTATTGCCTTCCTTCATGCCGTCCTTGAAGCCCTTTACCGCACCACCCAGATCCTGGCCGATATTGCGCAGCTTCTTGGTACCGAAAACGAGCATGACGATCACCAGCACGATCAGCCAGTGCCAAATGCTAAACGAACCCATTTCTTGCTCCTGATAAAGCCGCGGGCGTCGGAAGATTGCCGCCCGGCCCCGTAGTTCCGTCCCTCAAAGGCCGCGCCGGGCGACGGTTGCCGGCGCGACACCGGACCGCGACATCCGTCCCGGTCCACTCATACCCTGGTTGCCCCGAACAGTCAGGGCGCCGGCGCCTTCCACTGGCTGCGCGGTCCGCCCATCACGTGGATGTGGAGGTGGAACACTTCCTGCCCTCCGTCGGTGCCGGTGTTGATCACCGTCCGGAATCCATTGTTGCAGCCGGCCTGGCGTGCCAGTTCGGGCACCTTAAGCATCATTCTAGCAAGCACATCCGATTCGCCGGGACCGCAATCGGCTAACGAATCGACATGCGATTTAGGAATCAGCAGAAAGTGTACCGGCGCTTTGGGGTGGATATCGTGAAACGCCAGCAAGTCTTCGTCCTCATACACCTTGTTCGAGGGAATCTGGCCGGCCACGATCTTGCAGAAAATGCAATTGTCCTGGGTTTTCATGGAGATCTTGTTGCAGCTTGTCCGAACTATGCCTAGTCACTTCCGGACTTGCCGCCATCGTCTTGGGACGCCTCAGAACTGCTCGTCCGGATACATCGGCTTGCGATCATTCAGATACAGCCAGCCTTTGACGATACGATACAGCATCCACAATGACAGAACACTCCACAAGCCGATCGCCACCGGAAACAGCAATACCGTGACGAACATGCAGCCACCCACAACGAACCACACAATAGACCACCAGAACGTGCGGATCTGCCAGGCGAAATGCGAAGCGTAGAGCGTGCCCCGAGTGTCGTCGCGCTTCACATAATTGACGATGATCGCGATCAACGCCGTGATCCCACCGGTGAACCAGTGGACTGCATAGAGCGCATAAAGAATGTGCGTGAGCTTGCGCAGGCCATCGAGCCTGTCAGCATCCGCGGTCGTCGTGACTTGCGAGGTATAGTCCGTCGCCATCATGCCCTCCAGGATCAAGCCGCGCCCGAACCGGTTCGGGCCGCGTGACTCGTATCCTACTCCTTGCGGCTGGCCTTCTCGACCAGTCCGGACAACCCTTCGCGGCGCGCCAGTTCATTGACGACGTCTTCTGGGGTCCGGCCGATGCGAGCCAGCAGCACCATGGTGTGGAACCACAGGTCGGCTACCTCGTAGACCACCTTGCTCACGGCTTCGTCGGCAAGGTCGGCAGCCCGCGCATCCTTGGCGGCCATGACCGTTTCGGTAGCTTCCTCGCCGATCTTCTTGAGAATCGCGTCGTCGCCCTTCTTGAACAGCTTGGCGACATAGGATTTCTCCGGGTCACCACCGTTTTCGGGCTTGCGCGATTCCAGCGTGGCCGCCACGCGGGCCAGGATATCGGCCTGGGACAGGTTATCGCTCATGGCTTGGCCGCGTAGATCGAGGACGGGTCCTTGAGCACCGGCTCGACGGTCTGCCAGTCGCCGGACTCGACATCGCCTTCGAACTTCTGGAAAAAGCACGAGTGACGACCGGTGTGGCAGGCAATGCTGTCGATCTGCGTCACCTTGAGCAACACCACGTCTTCGTCACAATCCAGACGAATCTCATGCACCTTCTGGACGTGGCCTGATTCCTCGCCCTTGTGCCACAGGCGCTTGCGCGAGCGCGACCAGAACACGGCCTCGCCCAGTTCCACCGTGCGTTGCAACGCGTCGCGATTCATGAACGCGAACATCAGGACGTCGTTGGAACCCACTTCCTGGACGATCACCGGCACCAGACCGTTGTCGTCCCACTTCACCTTGTTCAACCACTTCTTCGCCATGATCACATCCGGACGGGAATGCCCTCGCGGGCCATGAAAGCCTTTGCCTCACCAACGGTGTGCTCGCCATAGTGGAAGATGCTGGCGGCCAGTACGGCGTCGGCGTGTCCCAGACGGATGCCATCGGCCAGATCCTGCAGGCCACCGACCCCGCCAGATGCAATAACGGGCACGGGCACCGCGTCGCTGACAGCGCGTGTCAGTTCGAGGTCGAACCCGCTCTTCGTGCCATCGCGATCCATGCTGGTCAGCAGAATCTCGCCCGCGCCGCGGCGCGCCATCTCGCGGGCCCACTCCACTGCATCGAGCCCGGTGGCCTTGCGGCCGCCGTGAGTGAACACTTCCCAGCGCGGCGGTTCGCCGGGGGCGGAGCTGCGCTTGGCGTCGATGGCCACCACGATGCACTGCGAACCGTACTTGCCCGTTGCGTCGGACACGAGCTGCGGATTGGCGATGGCAGACGAGTTCACGCTGATCTTGTCTGCGCCTGCATTCAGCAGCCGCCGCACGTCTTCCACGGTGCGCACGCCACCCCCGACGGTCAGCGGGATGAACACCTGCGACGCCACCGCCTCGATGATGTGCAGGATCAGGTCGCGGCCGTCGCTGGTTGCCGTGATGTCGAGAAATGTGATTTCATCAGCACCTTGCTCGTCGTAGCGCCGCGCGATCTCGACGGGATCGCCCGCGTCGCGCAGCTCGACGAAATTGACACCCTTGACCACCCGCCCATTGGTCACGTCCAGGCAGGGGATGATACGTTTGGCTAACATGAGGTTCCTTGCCCGCCGTCGCCCGCATCGGCGACGGCTGGTTGTGGCGCGCGAGCTTGGATTACTCCGCGCCCAGCTTGTCCGCGTGGGCCTGGGCCGCCGCGAAATTCAGGTCGCCCGAGTAGATCGCGCGGCCGCAGATCACGCCTTCCACGCCTTCGCCTTCCACGGCGCAAAGCTGGTCGATGTCGGCCATGTTCGACAGGCCGCCGCTGGCGATCACCGGGATCGACATCGACCGGGCCAGCTTGACCGTGGCGTCGATATTGATGCCCTGCAGCATGCCGTCGCGACCGATGTCGGTGTAGATGATCGACTCCACGCCGTAGTCTTCGTACTTGCGTGCCAGGTCCGCGACCTCATGGCCGGTCAGCTTGCTCCAGCCATCGGTGGCCACCTTGCCGTCCTTGGCATCGAGGCCGACGATGATGTGGCCGCCGAATGCGGCGCAGGCGTCCTTGAGGAAGCCGGGGTTCTTCACCGCAGCCGTGCCGATGATCACGTACGACAGGCCGTCATCGAGCCAGCGCTCGATGGTATTCAGATCGCGGATGCCGCCGCCAAGCTGGACGGGGATCTCGTCGCCAACCTCGGCAATGATGGCCTTGATGGCGGCTTCGTTGCGTGGCTTGCCAACGAATGCGCCATTCAAGTCGACCAGATGCAGGCGACGCGCGCCCTGGTTGACCCAGTGACGTGCCATGGCGGCGGGATCTTCGGAAAAGACGGTGGCCTGGTCCATGTCGCCTTGTTTGAGGCGTACACACTGACCGTCCTTCAGGTCGATGGCCGGAATGAGCAACATATGCGTGACGAGCGTGGTGGTTGTGTAAAGGGAAAAAGGTAGCGATTCCGACGCCGGGCGTCGGCGCTCAGGTCATGTCAGTTTGGCAAAAGATGCGCAGTCTGGTTGGTGGCTCTGAACGAAAAGGTGATCGCTGTACGGTATTTCTGGCGCTTCAGGTAACAGGTGCTTCTGACGCTTTACGGATTCCAGTGCACGAAATTCCGGTATAGCTGCAAACCCATCGCGGCGCTCTTCTCCGGGTGAAACTGCGTGGCGAAAATATTATCGCGTGCCACCGCACTGGTAAACACGACGCCATATTCAGTCTCGCCGGCGATATGGGCCGGATCCTGCGCGTGCACATAGTAGCTGTGCACGAAGTAAAACCAGCTGTTGTCCGGAATGCCGTTCCACAGCGGATGCGGCTTCGACTGGCGTACCCGGTTCCATCCCATCTGCGGCACCTTGTAGCGCGAGCCGTCGGGCTGCATCATGCCTTCCAGTTCAAAGCGAATCACCTCGCCGGGCATCAGCCCCAGCGCCGGCGTGCTGCCTTCGCCCGCACGAGCTTCGCTGCTACGTTCGAACAGCATCTGTTCGCCAACGCACACGCCCAGCATCGGCTTGGTCGCGGCGGCTTCCAGCACCGCCTCCTGCAGGCCGGAATTGCCGAGCGCGCCCATGCAGTCAGGCATCGCGCCCTGCCCCGGCAGCACCACGCGGTCTGCCGCGCGGATCGCTTCCGGGCGATCCACAACCTGGACATCCGCCTCCGGCGCCGCCGTGCGCAGGGCCTGCGCTACCGAGCGCAGGTTGCCCATGCCGTAATCCACAATTGCTATGGTAGTCATGATTTCAAAACAGGCAACAATGTCTTCAGCCCGTCCACAATGAATTCAACGGCAAGCGCCGAGAGTATTAGACCCATCAGGCGCGTGCCAATATTGATCCCGGTCTGTCCGATCACCCGCGCGATGGGGTCAGCCGCGCGGAACGTCACATACACCACAGCGCCAAGCAGCACGCCAATGCCAACCAGGATCAGCAACTGGTACCAGTGCTGCGTCTTGCCCGCATAGACGATCACGGTACTGATCGACCCCGGCCCGGTCAGCAGCGGCAGCGCCAGCGGCACCACCGCGATACTGGCCTTGGCTTCGGCCTCATTCTCTTCCTCCGGCGTGGCCTTGGTACGACTGGTCTGCGCGTTCAGCATGTTCATGGCCATCATGACCATGAGCAAGCCGCCACCCACTTCCAGCGAGGCCACCGAGATATTGAAGAACTCGATGATCTGCTGGCCGAGCAACGCCGAGACCCCCACCACGATCGCCACCGATACCGATGCCGTCTTGATGGTCCGCAGCTTTTCCGCCTCGGTCTGCTGGCTGGTCAGGCTGATGAAGAACGGGATCGCCCCGATCGGATTGATCAGCGCCAGCAGCGAGATGAAGGACTTGAGCGTATCCATCGGGTGCGGGTGTCGGTGGTAGTCAGCGGGCGCCGCAACCAGCCGGCACGCCTACAGGGTGGCGCGTGAGATCAGCCTGGCTTAGAGCGTGCCCTTGGTCGACGGAATCATGTTGGCCGCGCGCGGATCCAGCTCCACCGCCATGCGCAGCGCACGCCCGAAGGCCTTGAACACCGTTTCGCATTGATGGTGGGCGTTGATGCCGCGAATATTGTCGATATGGAGTGTCACGCCGGCGTGATTGACGAAACCGCGGAAGAACTCGATCGTCAGGTCAACGTCGAAGCTACCCACACGGGCGCGCGTGAACGGCACGTGGAATTCCAGGCCCGGACGGCCCGAGAAGTCGATCACCACCCGCGACAGGCACTCGTCGAGCGGCACGTAGCTGTGCCCATAGCGCGTGATGCCCTTCTTGTCGCCAATGGCGCGCGCCACGGCCTGGCCCAGCGTGATGCCGACGTCTTCCACCGTATGGTGATCGTCGATATGGGTATCGCCCGTGGCCTCGACCTCGAGGTCGAACATGCCATGGCGGGCAATCTGATCCAGCATGTGGTCGAGGAACGGCACGCCGGACGCCAGTTTCTGGCGGCCAGTGCCATCGAGATTCAGCGAAACGCGGATCTGCGTTTCCGAAGTATTGCGGGTGACCTCTGCGACACGCATGGTGGGGTTAATCCTGCAACGAGGCCTTGAATGCCTCAAGAAACTGCGCGTTTTCTTCCGGAGTGCTGACCGTCACGCGCAGACAGTTGGCCAGCAACGTGTGCATTTTACTCACGTTCTTGATCAATACCTTCCGGGCGAGCAGGCGATCGAAGATCTGTGCAGCATTCGGCACGCGCACCAGCACGAAGTTGGCCGCGCTCGGGAACACCGTCACGCCCGGCATGCCGGCCATGACCTCGACCAGTTTCGACCGTTCGGCACGCAACCTGGCGGCCTGGTCATCCAGTACGGCCACGTGTTCGAGAGCGAACAGCGCGGTGGCTTCGGTCAGCACGTTGACGTTGTACGGCGGGCGCACCTTGTCGAGCTGCGACAGCCATTCGGGCGCGCCGGCTACATAGCCCAGGCGAATACCGGCCAGACCAAGCTTTGACACGGTCCGCATGACCAGCAGGTTGCCGAATTCCGTCAGGCGCGGCATCCAGCTTTCCTGCGCGAACGGCTGGTACGCCTCGTCGACCACGACCAGGCTCTGGCATACCTCGCCCTGGGCGGCGCGCACGATCGCCGCCATATCGTCGGCGTCGAACAGGTTGCCCGTCGGGTTGTTCGGGTAGGCCAGATAGATGATGGCGGGCTTGTGCTCGGCCATCGCCGCCAGCATTGCCGCGCGGTCCAGCGTGAAGTCCGGGCGCAGCGGCACGCCAACGAATTCGAGCCCGGCGAACTGCGCCGACATCGCGTACATGACGAAGCCCGGCACCGGCGCCATCACCTTGGCGCCCGGCCTGGCCGCGGCCAGCGACAACATGCTGATGATTTCGTCGGAGCCATTGCCCAGCAGCACATCCATGCCGGCCGGCACGTTCATCACCGTCTTGAGCCTGGCGCGCAGCGCCTCGCTGCTCGGCACCGGATAGCGATTCAGCGCGACCTCGCCGAGCCGCGCGGCCAGTTGCGCGCGCAGCTCGGGCGGCAGCCGGTACGGATTCTCCATCGCGTCGAGCTTCACCAGTCCGTGCGAATCGGCCACGTGGTAGGCGCCCATGGCGCGCACGTCGTCACGGATGATGCGTTCGATCAGGGATGGGTCTACGGCTGACATGATGGTCCTCGTTGGTCCTGCTTTGATGAATCCGGCTTAACGTTTGAAGCGGTACTCGGCACTGCGCGCGTGGGCCTGCAGGCCTTCGCCATAGGCAAGCTCGGCAGCGATCTGGCCAAGCATCTGCGCACCGTTCTCGCTCACCTCGATCAGGCTCGAACGCTTCTGGAAGTCATAGACACCCAGCGGCGACGAGAAACGGGCGGTGCGCGAGGTGGGGAGCACGTGGTTCGGGCCGGCACAGTAGTCGCCGAGCGACTCGCTCGTGTAACGGCCCAGGAAGATGGCGCCGGCATGGCGAATCTTCTCGCTCCACTGACGCGGATTCTCGGCGGAGATCTCGAGGTGCTCCGGCGCGATCGCGTTGGCAATCTCGCAGGCTTCCTCCATGTCGCGCACCTTGACCAGTGCGCCACGGCCCGACAGCGACGCGGCGATGACCTCGCGGCGGGGCATCGTCGGCAACTGGCGCTGGATACTTTCCAGCACGCGGTTCAGGTACTCGGCATCCGGGCACAGCAGGATCGATTGCGCGAGCTCGTCGTGCTCGGCCTGCGAGAACAGGTCCATCGCCACCCAGTCGGGGTCGGTGGTGCCATCGCAGATCACGAGGATTTCCGACGGGCCGGCGATCATGTCGATACCGACCGTGCCGAACACGCGGCGCTTGGCGGCGGCCACGTAGGCATTGCCCGGGCCGACGATCTTGTCGACCTGCGGCAGCGTGGCAGTGCCGTACGCGAGCGCGCCCACGGCCTGCGCGCCACCGATCGTGTACACGCGATCGACACCGGCGATCTGCGCGGCGGCCAGCACCAGTTCGTTACGCACGCCGCCCGGCGTCGGCACGACCATGATGACTTCCTTGACGCCAGCCACGCGCGCCGGAATCGCATTCATCAGCACCGACGACGGGTAGGCAGCCTTGCCACCCGGCACGTAGAGGCCCACGCGGTCGAGCGGGGTCACCTTCTGGCCCAGCATCGTGCCATCGGCCTCGGTGTATTCCCAGCTATGGCTGCCGCATTCGATTTTCTGCTTCTCGTGGTACGCACGCACGCGGGCAGCGGCAGCTTCCAGCGCGGCGCGGCGCTTCGGCTCGAGGTCCTCCAGCGCGGCTTCGAGTTCAGATTGCGACAATGCCAGCGCCGACATCGACGCGGCTTCCATGCGATCGAAGCGGCGCGTGTACTCGAGCACGGCCTCGTCGCCACGGCGGCGCACATCGGCCAGGATATCGGCAGCAGCGCGGTCGATCGCCTCGTCTTCGGATGCTTCGAACGCCAGCACCTGACGCAGCGCGCCGGCGAAACCGGGCTCGCGCGAATCAAGCCGGCGGATCGACAGGTTTTCCATTTCGGTATCGTTCATGACTTCTTTCCTCGCGGGTCTCCGGTCACTGCCCGCCTCAGGCGAGCGCGGCCGAGGCCCGTTCAAATGCATCGAGAATCGGCGCCAGCCGTTCGCGCTTGAGCTTGAGCGCTGCCTGGTTGACCACCAGACGCGACGAGATCTGGACGATCTCCTCCACCTCGACGAGGTTATTGGCGCGCAAGGTGCTGCCGGTACTGACCAGATCGACGATCGCGTCGGACAGCCCCACCAGCGGCCCCAGTTCCATCGAACCGTAGAGCTTGATCAGATCGACGTGCACGCCCTTCTTCGCGAAGTGCTCGCGCGCGGTCTGCACGTACTTGGTGGCCACGGCCAGGCGCGCACCCTGGCGCACCGCATTGACGTAGTCGAAGCCGGCCGGCACTGCCACAGACATGCGGCAGCGCGCGATGTTCAGGTCGATCGGCGCGTAGAGGCCGGCCATGCCATGTTCCATCAGCACGTCCTTGCCGGCCACGCCGAAATCGGCCGCGCCGTACTGCACGTAGGTCGGCACGTCCGAAGCACGCACGATGATCACGCGCACAGCCGGATCGGACGTGGGCAGGATCAGCTTGCGCGAAGTCTCGGGATCCTCTGTCACCTGAATGCCGGCGGCAGCCAGCAGTGGCAGCGTTTCCTTGAAGATGCGGCCCTTTGACAGTGCCAGCGTAAGCTGGTCGGGCGAAGCATTGAAAGCGGGGCTCATCGTAGATTCTTCAGCAGTGTTCGGGGGCGGCTTGCCGTTTCGGCATCGTTCGTGGTGGGCGTCGTGCCTCAACTGATGCGGAGGATCTTCGCGCCGACCGCGGACAGCTTGTTTTCCATGCGGTCGTAGCCACGATCCAGGTGGTAGATGCGGTCGATCACCGTCTCGCCATCCGCCACCAGACCCGCGATCACGAGACTGGCCGACGCGCGCAGGTCGGTGGCCATCACGCTGGCGCCGGACAGTCGCGGCACACCGGTCACCACGGCCGTATTGCCTTCGGCGGTGATGTTGGCGCCCAGGCGGTTCAGTTCCTGCACGTGCATGAAGCGGTTCTCGAAGATCGTCTCCGTGATACGCGCGGTACCCTCGGCCACGGCATTGAGCGCCATGAATTGCGCCTGCATGTCGGTCGGGAACGCCGGGTATTCGGAGGTGCGGAAGCTCACGGCCTGCGCGCGCTGAGACATGGCCAGACGAATCCAGTCATCACCGGTTTCCACGGTAGCGCCGGCTTCGCGCAGCTTGATCAGCACGGCGTCGAGAATCATCGGCGGGATGCCGCGCAGCACGATGTCGCCAAGCGTGGCCGCTGCGGCGCACAGGAACGTGCCCGCCTCGATGCGGTCGGCCACTACCTTGTGCTCGGCGCCGTGCAGGCGATCCACGCCCTGCACCACCAGGCGGTCGGTACCGATGCCCTCGATCTTGGCGCCCATCTTCACCAGCAGTTCGGCCAGATCGGTGACCTCGGGCTCGCGCGCGGCGTTTTCAAGCACGGTCTCGCCTTCGGCCAGCGTGGCCGCCATCAGCAGGTTCTCGGTGCCGGTCACGGTGATCATGTCCGTGACCACGCGAGCGCCCTTCAGACGATTGGCGCGGGCATGGATGAAACCGTGCTCGATGGTGATCTCGGCGCCCATCGCTTGCAGGCCCTTGATGTGCTGGTCCACCGGACGCGCGCCAATGCCGCAACCACCGGGCAGCGATACACGTGCCTCGCCAAAGCGCGCCACCAGCGGCCCGAGCACGAGAATCGACGCGCGCATCGTCTTCACGAGGTCGTACGACGCTTCGGGCGAGTTGATGTCGGCACCCTGCAACGTGGCGACGCCGTCGACCATTTCGGCCTTCATGCCCATTTGGCGCAGCAGCTTGAGCATGGTGCGCGTGTCCTGCAGGTCGGGAACGTTGCCGATGGTCACCGTATCGGCGGTCAGCAGGCCGGCGCACAGGATCGGCAGCGCAGCGTTCTTGGCGCCCGAGATGCGGATTTCGCCCTTGAGCGGCCCATTGCCCTGGATCTGGAATTTGTCCATGTTCTGTCAGTAGTCCCAGCCGGGCACACGCCCAGCCGGCAAAGTTGTTCTGTGGTGCGGAACGCCGCTTACTTGCTGCCGGCCTGCCATTCGGCGGGGGTCAGCGTCTTCATCGACAGCGCGTGGATCTCCGCGCGCATCCGCTCTCCCAGCGCCGCGTACACACGCTGGTGCCGCTGGATCAGGCGTTTGCCATCGAACTCCGCGCTCACGATCGTCGCGAAGAAGTGCTGGCCGTCGCCGTCCACTTCCAGATGTTCGCAGGGCAATCCTTGGGCAATGTAATCCCTGACTTGTTCCGGTGTTGGCAGCATGTCTATCTCTGGTTGAATCCGTTAGGGCGGCACATCAGTACCGTAGCTTGTATCCGTTGCGCAGCAGCCGCAGCGCCAGCGCCGCCAGCACCACGAAGGCCACGACCACGACGGCCAGGCTCTGCAGCGGCGGCACGTCCGACACGCCGAAGAAGCCATAGCGGAAGCCGTCGATCATGTAGAAGAACGGGTTCGCGTGGGACACAGCCTGCCAGAACGCCGGCAGCGAATGTATGGAATAGAAGACGCCGGACAGGAACGTCGCCGGCATGATCAGGAAGTTCTGGAACGCGGCCAGCTGGTCGAATTTTTCGGCCCAGATGCCGGCGATCAGGCCCAGCGTGCCGAGAATGCCCGCGCCCATCAGGCCGAACACCAGGATCCAGCCGATATGGGCGAAATGCAGGTTGGCGAACCAGGCGGTCACCAGCAGCACGCCCAGGCCGACGCAGAGCCCACGGATGATCGATGCCACCACGTAGGCGCCAAACATTTCCCAGTGCGACAGCGGCGGCAGCAGGATGAACACCAGGTTGCCCGTGATCTTTGACTGGATCAGCGACGACGAGCTATTCGCGAACGCATTCTGCAGCACGCTCATCATTACCAGGCCCGGCACCAGGAACGCGGTATAGCTGATCTGGTCGTAGACGCGCACGCGGTCTTCCAGCACGTGACCGAAGATCAACAGGTACAGCACGGCGGTCAGGACCGGCGCGGCCACGGTCTGGAAGGACACCTTCCAGAAGCGCAGCACCTCCTTGTAGAGCAACGTGCGGAAGCCGATCAGGCCACCCACGGCCATCGACTCCAGGCGCTGCTGCTCGGCAACGTCGATTTCAGCTGGGTTCTTCATGCCGCAGCCTCCATCGCGGTATTGGGCAGGGCGCCCGGCATCTGGCCTTCGCGGCGCATGATCTGGACGAACACGTCCTCGAGGTCGGCCTTGCTGATTTCCATGTCTTCGATCTCGCAACCGGCTTCCCGCAGCGCAGCCAGAATCGGCTCCACGGCTTCGTATCCGGACAGGCGCAGGCGATGCGCGCGCTCCCCCGGGTTGGACGGCGTGCGCAGCGCTTCCAGCGCCGGCGGCAGCGTGCCCCGTGACAGCGTGAGCACCAGTTGCAGCCCGGCAAACTGGGTCAGCAGGTTGCTGGTGCGGTCCAGCGCCACCACTTCCCCGAACTTGAGCATGGCGATGCGATCGCACAGCGCCTCGGCTTCTTCCAGGTAGTGGGTGGTCAGGATGATCGTGTGGCCCTCGCGGTTCAGGCGCGAGATGAATTTCCAGAGCGTCTGGCGCAGTTCCACGTCCACGCCGGCGGTCGGCTCGTCCAGCACGATCACGGGCGGCCGGTGCACCAGCGCCTGCGCCACCAGCACGCGGCGCTTCATGCCGCCCGAGAGCTGGCGCATGTTGCTGTCCGCCTTGTTCGTGAGATCGAGGTTGGCCATGATCTCGTCGATCCAGTCGTCGTTGCGCGTCAGCCCGAAGTAGCCCGATTGCAGGCGCAGGGTCTCGCGCACCGTGAAGAACGGGTCGAAGACCAGTTCCTGCGGCACCACGCCCAGCATGCGGCGCGCCATGCGGTAGTCGTCCACGACGTCGTGGCCAAGCACGCTGACGCGTCCCGAATTGGCGCGGTTCAGGCCCGCGAGGATCGAGATCAGCGTGGTCTTGCCCGCGCCGTTGGGCCCGAGCAGGCCGAAAAACTCGCCGCGCTCGACGCTGAAACTGACCCCCTTGAGCGCCTGCAGATTGCGGTAGCGCTTGCGGACATCGGTAATTTCGATGGCTTTCATGGCCGAATGTCTTGTGACTGGGCCGCTTTGCGGCCGGCCTATCTTGAGTTGGGGAACGCCCTTGAGGTTAGCCGCGCAGCACCTGGGGGAATCGTGTCAGGACACTTGGGGACGACTTGGGGACGAACAACCCGGAATTATAGGGGATGCAGGGGAAACCCCGCTTTGCTCGACGCGACGCCGACCCTCGGCCGGACGCCGTGGCATCGCATGGCTACGCGCGAAAGCTGCTGGCGCGCGGCAACGGATGCCGGTTCAATGTCGGTGGTGATGGTCCGCGTGATCGGCGGCCGAGGCGAGACCCAGCAGGCCATCGACGCCATAGAGACTGGCCAGCGACCGCAACTGGGCGGGCACGCCGCTCAACGCCAGGGTCTGCCCGCGACGCGACGCGACACGTTGCCAGGCCAGCAGCACGGCAACGGCAGCCGAATCGACCTGCTGCAGCGCGCTGCAGTCGACCGTCACTTCGCCCTGCGTCACGCGCGACAGCCCGTCACGCAGCACAGTGGCGGCGTTGCGGTTGGTCAGCGAATTGCCAAGGGCGGGCATGAAAGGTCGTGGAATCAGGGAGATGGAAATGAAACGCTCCCGCTCAGCGGTTGCAGGCGGGAGCGAACGGTCATTGTAGACCAGATCGTTGCGACGTGGTGCGCCGCAACGAAATCCGGATCAGCCCTTGGCGCTGGCCAACTGGCGGTTGCGGTCCTGCAGCGTCTTGATGATGCCGTCGACGCCCTGCTGGTTGGCGATCGTGTTGAAGCTGCCCTTGTAGGCCTCGGTCAGCCAGGCGCCCAGCACGTTGATGTCGTAGACCTTCCAGCCTTGCGCGGTCTTCTCGAGACGGTAGTCGAGCTGGATCGGCTCGCCCTTGTTGATCACCTGGGTGCGGATCGTGGCATCGGTGTCCTCAGGCGCGCCGCGGTACGGACGGAACTGGACCTGCTGGTCGCGAATCTGCGCGATGGCGCCCGCGTACGTGCGGATCAGCAGCGTCTTGAACTCGTCGGTGATGACCTTCTGCTGCTCGGGCGACGCCTTCGACCAGTTACGGCCCATCGCGATCTGCGTGGTCTTGGTGAAATTGGCGTTCGGCAGGATCTTCTGCTCCACCAGCGCCGAGATCTTGCCAATGTTGCCGGCCTGCATGTCCTTGTCCGCGCGCACGCTGGTCATCACGTCGTTGACCACGGACTTGACCAGGCCGTCAGGGGTAGACGTGTCCGCCGCCTGCTGGGCGTGCGCGGCACCGGCGAAGGCGAAAACGGTGAGGAAGGGAAGCAGCAGTCGCTTGATCATCGTGAATATCCTTTCGATTCTGGTCCGGCCTGGACGCTGCCGGGTACCGGAACCATTGAAACACAGGCGTTGGGCAAGCGCGGGGCGCGAAATGTTCCAAACACCACATTCAAACACTTTGTTGCAGGGCTCACAGCGTGCTCACAGGCGACACAGGTCGTTGTCAGCACTGGCCTGGCGGGGCAATCAACCCGCCTTCGGACTTGCTGGGGTTGTGGGCGTGGCAGGCGCCGGTGCGGATGGCTGCGCGGGCGCGCTGTTGTCGTCCTGCTTTTCGTCCGGCGCGCCCCCATCCTTGTCCGGCACCTCACCGTCGTGAATCAGGTAGTTGCGCCGCTGCAGGTATGAATCGCGCAGGAACGAATAACGGTCCAGCGCCGCCGCCTCGATCAGGCTCGACGCGCCAAGCAATTGCGCGCGCGTGTCGATCACGCGGACGGTTTGCAGGCCCAGGCCGGCGTACCAGGGCGAGATATAGGTGGTCGGGTCCGAGAAGCGGTCCACGATCATGCCTGCGGTATCCCGCACGCTGCTCGGCCCGAAAAGCGGCAGCACCAGGTACGGCCCCGCAGGCACACCCCACACGCCCATGGTCTGGCCGAAGTCTTCCTTGTACTTCGGCAGGCCGGCCGGCGTGGCGATATCGATCAGGCCCCCGATGCCGAGCACACTGTTGATCGCCACGCGCATCGTGTCCTCTGCCGCGCGCGACGGCTTGCCCTGCAGCAGATTGTTCGCCGCGGAGTAGACGTCACTGACGTTCGAGAAGAAATTGCCGACCGCAATCTGCACCGGCGTCGGTGTGTAGTCCGAATAAACCGTGGCCACCGGTTTCAGCGCATAGGTGTCGAGCTTGTCGTTGAACGTGCTGACGCCGCGGTTGAACGGCTCGAGCGGATCCGCGGGATTCGCGTTCGGGCCCGTTGCGCAACCCGCCAGGGCAAGCGCCGCCAGCGATGCAACGGCCAGGCGCTGCAAGACCATCATTTGCCGCTCCCGCCAGTACCGGGCGCTGCAGGCAGCGCCGCGGCGCCCGAGCCTGACGACGTCGATCCGCCACCGGCGCCGGCATCGGCCGCCTTGTTGTAGAGGAACTGGCCGATCAGGTTTTCAAGCACCACCGCCGACTGGGTCATCGTGATCTTGCCACCCTGCGCCAGCATCGCCGTGTCGCCACCGGCCTCGAGGCCGATGTACTGCTCGCCAAGCAGGCCCGACGTCAGGATCTTGGCCGACGTGTCCTTCGGAAACTGGTAGCGCTTGTCGAGGTTCAGCTCCACCGTGGCCATGTAGTTCTTGTCGTCGAGGCGGATGGATGCGACGCGGCCAACCACCACCCCCGCGCTCTTGATCGGCGCGCGCGGCTTCAGTCCGCCGATGTTGTCGAACTGCGCGGTAACCGTGTAGGTCTCCTGGAACGAGAAGCTGCTCATGTTGCCGGCCTTGAGCGCCAGGAACAGCAGCGCGGCAAAGCCCAGTACCACGAACACCCCTACCCAGTAATCGAGCGTAGTCTTCTTCATGCGATTCTCTTTCTCATGCGATCGGTGCGGCTGGCCTAGCTGAACATCAGCGCGGTCAGCAGGAAATCCAGTCCCAGCACGGCCAGCGAGGCCAGTACTACGGTACGCGTGGTGGCGCGCGATACGCCCTCCGGGGTCGGCTTGGCTTCGAAACCTTGATACAGCGCGATGAACGTCACGGTGATACCGAAAATAAAGCTCTTGATCACGCCGTTGAGCACGTCCGCGCGCACATCGACGCCGTTCTGCATCTGCGACCAGAATGCGCCGGCGTCCACACCAATCAGTTGCACGCCGACCAGGTAGCCACCCAGGACACCCAGGGCGCTGAAGATCGTGGCCAGCACTGGCATGGCGATCACGCCGGCCCAGAAACGCGGGGCGATCACGCGCTGCAGCGGGTTCACGGCCATCATCTCCATGGCGCTGAGTTGCTCGCCGGCCTTCATCAGGCCGATTTCGGCCGTCAGCGACGTGCCAGCGCGGCCAGCGAACAGCAGCGCCGCCACCACCGGGCCCAGCTCGCGCACCAGCGACAGGGCTACCAGAAGGCCCAGCGCCTGCTCCGAACCGAAGCGGTTCAGCGTGTAGTAGCCCTGCAGACCCAGCACAAACCCGACGAACAAGCCCGACACCGCGATGATCACGAGCGAAAGGTTGCCGACGAAGAACACCTGGTCGGTCACCAGCCGGAAGCGGCGCAACAGCGCGGGCGAAAGCGCCAGCATCGTCAGGAACATGCGCGAGGCATGACCCAGGCCGCCGACGAACTGGCGTACCGTCGAGCCAATCGAGGTAAAGAAGCCGTTCACTTCGCGCCTCCTACGCCGAAATCATCGGCCAGTGCCGGACCGGCATAGTGGAACGGCACTGGACCGTCCACCTCGGCGTGAACGAACTGGCGCACGAATGGATCATCCGAGCCGCGCATCGCCTCGGGCGTGCCTTCCGCCGCGATACGGCCGTTGGCGATGAAATAAACGTAATCGGCGATCAGGAATGTCTCGTTCACGTCATGCGAGACGATGATCGTGGTCGCGCCGAGCGCGTCGTTGAGATTCCGGATCAGGCTTGCGGTCAGGCCGAGCGAGATCGGGTCGAGGCCGGCGAACGGCTCGTCGTACATCAGTAGCGCGGGGTCCAGCGCTATGGCGCGGGCTAGCGCCACGCGTCGCGCCATGCCGCCCGAAATCTGCGCGGGCATGAGGTCGCGTGCGCCGCGCAGCCCCACTGCGTTGAGCTTCATCAGCACCAGATCCCGGATCATCGACTCCGGCAGATCGGTGTGTTCGCGCAGCGGAAATGCAACGTTGTCGAATACCGACAAGTCAGTGAACAGCGCGCCAAACTGGAACAGCATTCCCATCTGTCGCCGGACCGCATACAGGCCCTTCTGGTCCATGGCGTCGATGTCGGCACCGTTGAAAGTGACGCTGCCGCGCTGCGGGCGCACCATGCCGCCGATGAGGCGCATGACCGTGGTCTTGCCACAGCCGGAGCCACCCATGACGGCCACCACCTTCCCGCGCGGAAAGCGCATGGAAAGGCCGGAAAGGATGGGCTTGTCGCCAACCGCGTATGCAAAATCGACATCCGCGAGTTCGACAACATTCGGGCCAGCAAATACTTGGCCAGAAGGGTTCGGCACAGTAGCGGTCACATTGTCACCGTTTTTGGACAGTCCGCCATTATAAGGGCTAGTACCTACCCAGCGCCGGTTCCAAATGGTGACCGCACTGTTCCGGAAACGATAACAATCGTTAAGAGAAGTATCTTCGCTTGGCAGAAGACATTTCAGGGATCGCCGTGTTGCCCTGTCTGACGCAGGATGGCCTGCCACTGGGTCGATTCGGAGCGGATGGCCGTGGCGAATGCCTCAGGCGAGTCCTGCATCGGCGTGAGGCCCGCGGCAAGCATCCGGGCGCGCACTTCGCGTTCCTCGGTGACGTTGTCGAGTTCATTCGCCAGCCTGGCCACAATCGCCCGCGGCGTCTTCGCCGGCACCATCACGCCATACCACGCGGCGGCGGCATAGCCTTCGATGCCCGACTCCTGCAGCGTTGGCACCTGCGGCGCAAGCGGCGAACGCGCCACACCGGTCACGGCGATCATGCGCAGCGCACCCGAGCGGATGTGTTGCTGGATCGATACGTACGAGCAAAAGCAAGCGCTGATGCGGCCGGCCAGCATTTCCTGCACCACGGCACTCTCGCCCTTGGCCGTTACCAGCGGGACCGCATTCGGGAGCCCCCGCACGGCGTACTCGGCATACAGGTGAGATGGACTGCCGGGCTGGCCGTAGCCATAGCTGTAGGAGCCCGGATTCGAACGTACCGCGGTGGCCCACTGCTGGGGCGTCTGCATGGGCAGGCGACCGTCGATGACCAGGAACAGCGGCATTGTCGCCACACGGCCCACCGGCACGAAGTCTCGAATGACATCGTATGGCACAGGCTCCAGACCAGGCTGGATCAGCATGTTGGCCTGATGGAACAGCAACGTGTGGCCATCGGAGCTTGCCTTCGCCACCACATCGCCAGCCATGGTGCCCGAGGCTCCGGGACGATTGTCGACCTCGATCGGCACGCCGAGCCGAGCCGACAGCCGCTCGGCCAGCAGCCGCGCGACGGCGTCGGACACACCGCCCGCAGGAAACGGAACGATCATCCTGATGGGACGTGCCGGAAATGACACCGGACGACTCATCTCCGAACGACCGGCGCTGGGAATGCTTGCCAGCTGCGCGATGGCGGGCGGTTGCGCGAGAGCCGTCGCCGTGCTCGCGGCACAGGCAACCAGGCCCCACGATATGGCGCTCCGCGGCCCGCACCGCAGAACTGCCAGGATGGCAGCAAGTTTTGGCAACTTCGCTATACCTCGCCAAAGTCGCTTCGATTTGCGCACTTCGGACATCAATTTCCTCCGGTCCGCCACACAAGGCGACGGCTCCAAATCGGCTGAAAGGGATTCGAGGCAGTTTCTTCGTTATCGTTTCGGGCCATTGTAGAGACATGCTCCCGGCCAGCACAGACCACGTAAACGCTGTCCGGGAGGACCCCAATGTGAGCCCATTTATAATCGACGGATGCCTGAAATCGTCCTGCGTCCCTTAGCGGTCGCCGACATGCCCGCCGTGCTTGCCGTCCAGGCGCAGTGCTACGGCGACATGCTGCTCGAATCCTCCGATGCCCTCGCCAGCCGGCTGGCGCTATCCCCCGACACTTGCTGGGCAGCCGCCCTGCCGGATGGCGCACTGGCGGCGTACCTGTTCACGCACCCCTGGCCCGAAGACGCGCTACCGCCCCTTGATGGCGTGCTGGCGCGCGACTGGATGCCGGGGGCGGCGCTCACCTGGTTCGTGCATGACATGGCGGTGGCGCCGGTCGGCCGGGGAATGGGTCTGGCGCAACGGCTTTACGCGGCGGCGCGCGATGCCGCGCTGGCGGATGGCTTGCGGTCGTCGCGCCTGATCGCCGTGCAGTCGGCGGCCGTGTGGTGGCGCAGGCTTGGGTACGCGACGATCACCGCTGACGAGTATGCGGAGAAGCTGGCTGACTACGGGGATGACGCCGTGTTGATGGGGTGTCGGCTTTAGAACGACCACCCCACTACTCTCGACCCAGCCACAAACAAAACCCCCCGCAAGTTCGCACTTGCGGGGGGTTTTGCTTTTGCTTTTGAACCCGACGCTACGGATCAGCGCGGCAGGGTCGAATGGCCCATCAGGAACGCGTCCACCGAACGGGCAGCCTGGCGGCCTTCGCGGATGGCCCACACCACGAGCGACTGACCACGGCGCACGTCACCAGCGGCGAACACCTTCGGCACGTTGGTGTAGTAAGCGCGATCGCCTTCGGTCGATGCCTTGGCGTTCTTGCGCGCATCCGTGTCGACACCGAACGCTTCGAGCATCGAGCCAACCGGGTTCGTGAAGCCCATGGCCAGCAGCACCAGGTCGGCCTGCAGCACGAACTCGCTGCCCGGCACTTCCTGCATCCTGCCGTCCTTCCATTCGACGCGGCAGGCCTTCAGTGCCTTGACCTTGCCGTTCTCGCCGACCAGTTCCTTGGTGGCCACCGACCAGTCACGCGAGCAGCCTTCGTCGTGCGACGACGACGTGCGCATCTTGATCGGCCAGTACGGCCACACCAGCGGCTTGTTCTCTTCTTCCGGCGGCTGCGGCAGCAGTTCGAATTGCGTCACCGAGGTGGCGCCGTGGCGGTTCGACGTGCCCACGCAGTCCGAACCCGTATCGCCACCACCGATCACGATAACGTGCTTGCCTTCGGCACGAATCTCGTTGACGCCATCGCCCGCCACTTCCTTGTTCTGCGGGATCAGGAACTCCAGCGCGTAGTGCACGCCGGCCAGATCGCGGCCCGGCACGGGCAGGTCGCGCGGCACTTCGGCGCCACCGGCCAGTACCACGGCGTCGAACTGCTCCATCAGCGCCTGGGCCGAGATCGTCTCGCGAGCGTAGTTCTTGATGCCAGCCGGCAGCGCGCCGTCGGTCACCATCACGCCAGCGCGGAAGGTCACGCCTTCGGCCTGCATCTGCTCGATGCGGCGGTCGATCAGGCTCTTCTCCATCTTGAAGTCGGGAATGCCGTAGCGGAGCAGGCCGCCGATGCGGTCATTCTTCTCGAACACGGTCACAGCGTGGCCGGCGCGCGCCAGTTGCTGGGCGGCCGCCATGCCGGCAGGGCCCGAACCCACGACAGCGACGGTCTTGCCGGTCTTGTGCGCAGGCACCTGCGGCTGAACCCAGCCCTCTTCCCAGGCCTTGTCGATGATCGCGTGCTCGATCGACTTGATGCCAACCGGCAACTCGTTGATGCCCAGCGTGCAGGCAGCTTCGCACGGTGCCGGGCAGATGCGGCCCGTGAACTCGGGGAAGTTGTTGGTCTGGTGCAGGACTTCGATCGCCGACTTCCAGTCCTGGCGATACACGAGGTCGTTGAAGTCCGGAATGATGTTGTTGACCGGGCAGCCGTTGTTGCAGAACGGGATACCGCAGTCCATGCAGCGCGCACCCTGAATCTTCGCCTCGCTGTCCGACAGCGCGAACACGAATTCCTTGTAGTGCTTCACGCGCTTGACTACGGGTTCGTAGCCTTCGTTCTGGCGCGCAAATTCGAGAAAGCCAGTCGCCTTACCCATGTTGCATCCTTGGTCTTGCTTGGCGCGAGGCGGCCGGGCCGGCCTCGCGTGGGGTCAGTATCTTGTCGGCGCCGCGAACCTGGCCGCGGCGCCATCTCGTGGGGCTACCGATCAGGCGGCCACTGCCTCGCGATCGTTGTCGCGCGCGGCCTGTTCCTTCGCGTACATCTCGCCCAGCGCGCGCTTGTACTCGGTCGGGAAGACCTTGACGAACTTGCGGCGTGCGGTGGTCCAGTCCGCCAGCAGCGCCTTGGCGCGCTCCGAACCGGTGTAGCGGAAGTGCTGCTCGATCAGGTTGCGCAGGATGACTTCATCGGCCGTGCGCTCGCCACCGAACTTGTGCCACTGCGCCTTGGGCTGGCCCTTCTCCTGGTCGGCCGAAGCCAGCACCGCCTCGAGCGCCACCATCGACGTGTTGCAGCGCTTGTCGAACAGGCCATCCTCGTCGTAGACGTAGGCCACGCCACCGGACATGCCGGCCGCGAAGTTACGGCCCGTGCCACCCAGCACCACGACGGTACCGCCGGTCATGTACTCGCAACCGTGGTCGCCCGTGCCTTCCACGACAGCCGTGGCACCCGAGTTACGCACCGCGAAGCGCTCGCCGCCCACGCCATTGAAGAAGGCTTCGCCAGCGATGGCGCCGTACAGCACCGTGTTGCCGACGATGATGTTGCGGGTCGGATCGCCACGGAACTCGTGCGGAGCGCGCACGATCACGCGGCCGCCCGACAGGCCCTTGCCCACGTAGTCGTTGGCGTCACCCACCAGATCCATCGTGATGCCATGTGCCAGGAACGCGGCAAACGACTGGCCGGCGGTACCCTGGAACTGGATGTGGATCGTGTCGTCGGCCAGGCCTTCGTGGCCGTGCTGCTTGGCGATCACGCCGGACAGCATCGCGCCAACCGTACGGTTCACGTTCTTCACCGGCTGGATGAACGACACGCGTTCGCCCTTGTCGATGGCCGGACGCGCCTTGGCGATCAGCACGTGGTCGAGCGCCTTGCCGGCTTCCGCCGACAGGCCGTGATCCTGCACGTCGGTGTGGTAGCGCGGCACGTCGGCCGGGAACGGCGGCTGGTAGAAGATGCGGCCGAAGTCCAGGCCACGCGCCTTCCAGTGTTCGATACCGGCGCGCATGTCGAGCAGGTCGGCGCGGCCGATCAGTTCGTCGAACGTGCGGATACCCAGTTGCGCCATGATCTCGCGTGCCTCTTCCGCAACGAAGAAGAAGAAGTTCACAACGTGCTCGGGCTTGCCCTGGAATTTCTTGCGCAGCGCCGGATCTTGCGTGGCCACGCCCACCGGGCAGGTGTTCAGATGGCACTTGCGCATCATGATGCAGCCTTCGGCAACCAGCGGCGCGGTAGCAAAACCGAACTCGTCAGCGCCCAGCAGCGCGCCGATCACGACGTCGCGGCCGGTCTTCATCTGACCGTCGGCTTGCACGCGGATACGGTTGCGCAGGCCGTTCAGCATCAGCGTTTGCTGCGTCTCGGCCAGACCCAGTTCCCACGGCGTGCCAGCGTGCTTGATCGACGACAGCGGCGATGCGCCGGTGCCGCCGTCATGGCCGGCGATCACCACGTGATCGGCCTTGGCCTTGGCCACGCCAGCAGCCACGGTACCCACGCCCACTTCGGACACGAGCTTGACCGAGATGTCCGACACCGGGTTCACATTCTTCAGGTCGTGGATCAGCTGTGCCAGATCCTCGATCGAGTAGATGTCGTGGTGCGGCGGCGGCGAGATCAGACCCACGCCCGGCACCGAGTAACGCAGCTTGCCGATGTAGTCCGAGACCTTGTGGCCGGGCAACTGACCGCCTTCGCCGGGCTTGGCGCCCTGGGCCATCTTGATCTGGATCTGGTCGGCCGATGCCAGGTATTCGGCGGTCACGCCGAAACGGCCCGAGGCCACCTGCTTGATCTTCGAGCGCAGCGAATCGCCCGCCTTCAGTTCCAGGTCGCGCTCGATCACGCCATCGCCCAGCAGGCCCTTGAGCGTGTCGCCCTGCTTGATGGGGATGCCGCGCAGTTCGTTGCGATAGCGCTTCTCGTCCTCGCCGCCTTCGCCGGTGTTCGACTTGCCGCCGATGCGGTTCATCGCCACGGCCAGCGTCGTGTGGGCTTCAGTCGAGATCGAACCCAGCGACATGGCGCCGCTGGCGAAACGCTTGACGATGTCCTTGGCCGATTCCACTTCTTCCAGCGGAATGGCGCGGGCCGGATCGACCTTGAACTCGAACAGGCCACGCAGCGTCATGTGACGGCGGCTCTGGTCGTTGATGATGTTCGCGTATTCCTTGTACGTCTGGTACTGGCCCTTGCCATCGTCGGCGCGCACCGAGTGCTGGAGCTTGGCGATCGAGTCCGGAGTCCACATGTGTTCTTCACCGCGGATACGGAATGCGTATTCGCCGCCGGCTTCGAGCATGTTTTCCAGCACGGGGTTGCTGCCAAACGCGTCGCGATGCAGGCGCAGCGCTTCCTCAGCCACCTCGAAGATGCCGATGCCTTCGACGTTCGACGGCGTACCGTGGAAGTACTTCTGCACCAGTTCGCGCGACAGGCCGATGGCTTCGAAGATCTGGGCGCCCGTGTACGACATGTACGTGGAGATGCCCATCTTCGACATCACCTTGTGCAGGCCCTTGCCGATCGCCTTGACGAAGTTCTTGACAGCCTTTTCCGGCGACAGGTCACCCGACAGGCCCGAGGCCATGTCGGCCAGCGTTTCCATCGCCAGGTACGGGTGCACGGCTTCGGCGCCATAGCCGGCCAGCAGCGCGAAGTGGTGCACTTCGCGGGCCGAACCCGTTTCCACGACCAGGCCGGCCGACGTGCGCAGGCCCTTCTCGACCAGGTGATGGTGGATGGCCGACGTGGCCAGCAGCGCGGGAATGGCCACCTGCCCATCGTCCACGCGACGGTCCGTCACGATCAGGATGTTGTAGCCCGAACGCACCGCGTCCACGGCTTCCGCGCACAGCGACGCCAGGCGGGCCTCGATGCCTTCCTTGCCCCACGCCACCGGGTAGCAGATGTTCAGTTCGTACGAACGGAACTTGCCACCGGTGTAGTGCTCGATGTTGCGGATCTTGGCGATGTCCTTGAAGTCCAGCACGGGCTGGGACACTTCGAGGCGCATCGGCGGGTTGATGTTGTTCAGTTCCAGCAGGTTCGGCTTCGGACCGATGAACGACACCAGCGACATCACCATGTTCTCGCGGATCGGGTCGATCGGCGGGTTGGTCACCTGGGCGAACAGCTGCTTGAAGTAGTTGTAGAGCGTCTTGTTCTTCGACGACAGCACAGCCAGCGGCGAGTCATTGCCCATCGAGCCCGTGGCTTCCTCACCGGCCAGGGCCATCGGGGCCATCAGGAACTTGACGTCTTCCTGCGTGTAGCCGAACGCCTGCTGGCGGTCGAGCAGACGCGCCACCGGCTTCTTCTCGGCAGCTACATCCTCGGCCTTGGCCTCGAGCTCGTCGAGCTTGATGCGCACGGCGTCGATCCAGCTCTTGTACGGCTTGGCGTTGGCCAGGTTGTCCTTGAGTTCCTTGTCGTCGATGATGCGACCCTGCTCCATGTCGATCAGGAACATCTTGCCCGGCTGCAGACGCCACTTCTGGACGATGCGCGACTCGGGGAACGGCAGCACGCCGGCTTCCGACGCCAGCACGACGAAATCGTCTTCGGTCACGTAGAAGCGGGCCGGACGCAGACCGTTACGGTCCAGCGTCGCGCCGATCTGCCGACCGTCGGTGAAGCAGATCGCCGCCGGGCCGTCCCACGGCTCCATCATCGCGGCGTGGTACTCGTAGAAGGCACGACGGTTGTCGTCCATCAGCGTGTGCTGTTCCCAAGCTTCCGGGATCATCATCATCATCGCGTGGACGAGCGGGTAACCGGCCATTGTCAGCAGTTCGAGGCAGTTGTCGAACGATGCCGTATCCGATTGACCCGGGTAGATCAGCGGCCAGAGCTTGGGCAGGTCGTCGCCGAGCACCGGCGACGAGATCGCGCCGGTACGGGCGTTCACCCAGTTCACGTTGCCCTTCACCGTGTTGATTTCGCCGTTGTGGGCGACCATGCGGTACGGGTGGGCCAGTTCCCAGGCCGGGAACGTATTGGTCGAGAAGCGCTGGTGGACCAGGGCCAGGGCCGACACGGCGCGGGCGTCCAGCAGATCCAGGTAGTACTCGCCCACCTGGTTGGCCAGCAGCAGACCCTTGTACACGACGGTACGGGCCGACATCGACGGCACGAAGTATTCCTTGCCGTGCTTGAGCTTGAGGGCCTGGATGGCGTGGCTGGCGGTCTTGCGGATGACGTAGAGCTTACGTTCCAGCGCGTCCGTGGTCATGATGTCGCGGCCACGACCGATGAAGATCTGGCGGATCACCGGCTCGGTCTTGCGCACGGTCGGGGACATCGGCATGTTCGCGTCCACCGGCACATCACGCCAACCCAGCACGACCTGGCCTTCCAGGCGCACGGTGCGTTCGAGTTCCTGCTCGCAGGCCAGGCGCGAAGCGTGTTCCTTAGGCAGGAAGATCATGCCCACGCCGTATTCGCCGGCGGGCGGCAGGGTCACGCCCTGCTTGGCCATTTCCTCGCGGTAGAACTGATCCGGGATCTGGATCAGGATACCGGCGCCATCGCCCATCAGCGCGTCGGCGCCCACGGCACCGCGGTGGTCCAGGTTCTCGAGGATCTTCAGACCCTGCGAGATGATTTCGTGGGATTTCTTGCCCTTGATGTGAGCCACCATGCCGACGCCGCAGGCATCGTGCTCGTTGGACGGGTCATACAGGCCCTGAGCCTGCGGGCGGGCGGCGATTTCGGAGGATTGTTGCGAGTGGTCCACGGGCTGAATTCCGGTGAAGGCTGCGCAGCCAGCAAGGCAGACCGAACGGGATGGCTGTGTACGTGCTTCTTCGAGCAACGATGTCAGACAGCGGGACCGCAGCGGCGTACACGAGCGTGACGCGCCGCACAATGACTGTGGGTGGAGCAACTATAAAAGAATCGTCCGAGCCCTTGCAAAAAAATTAAATGGGGTCAGAACACATTAAATTTCTCACCATCTCGGCGCACAATTTAATTGGGGACACATTATTTATGGCGCACAAATGCATCATGTTGGTGCGCTGTCAAAATCCTCTGTATCGCCTGTGCGCTCGCTCTCGGATTCGGTGGATTTTCGGGGACGTCCTTTCGGCAGCGGATGAATGCGTCGCGTGGCATGGCGTTCGAGCTGCGCCAGGAAGGCATCGTCGCCTAACGGCCAGCCGCTGTGCGCATGTTTCTGCAACGTCGCCAGCGTCTTGCCGGACAACCCTTCCAGCGCCAGCGCGCGGTAATTGGACTGCCGCTCGAATGGCGTATTGCCAAGCTCCCAGTAAATAGAGTGATCACTCACAAGCGGGCTCGCCTCAATACCGATGTGATGGCGATAGCTACTCCAGCGATCCGCCTCCAATGTCGCTGCATCGCCCGCGCGCGTGGCGTTGGACTCCACGTAGATCATGGCCGGCAGCAGCCAGGCGCCTGGCTCGATCACGGCCGAGCGGAAGCGCCCTTCCCAAAGGGTGCCGGTACGGCTGGCCGCACGGTTGAAATGGCGCGCGTAGCGACGTCCGACAGCCTGCATCGTCAGGCTCAGCGAGTCAGCGCCCTTGGGCGTGGCAACCAGGTGAATATGGTTCGGACGCAGAACGTAGGCGTGGACTGCGACGTCATGCTCGCGCGCGGCCATGCGCAGGCAGTCGAGGTAATGCAGATAGTCGTCCGGACCCAGAAACACAGGCTGACGATTGTTGCCGCGTTGCAACACGAGGGCCGGCAGGCCGGCGGGAGAGAAGCGGGGAAGACGAGCCATCGAACATCCTGCTGAAACGATGGCGCAATGATACGCGGATCTGTCCCCGTTTATTGGTGGGCGCTAATTGCCCACCCGCTGCCTGCCTAGTTGCTCTCGCTGACGGCGAAAATCCGCCGGTGCTCGCGGATGGCGTACCGGTCAGTCATGCCCGCGATGTAATGCGCGATCAGGCGCGGCTGGTCCGCCCCGTGGCCTGCCTGATATTGCGGCGGCAACAGGCGGGAATCCTGCATAAAGGCCGTGAACAGGTCCGAGATGATCCGCTGGGCCTTGGCCGACATCCGCATCACCAGATAGTGGCGATACAGGTGGCGGAACAGGAAGCGCTTGAGGGCTGCGGCTTCCTCATGCACCTTGGGACTAAAGGACACCAGCGGGCCAGCGGCGCGCACCGCATCGATCGACTTTGGATTGGCGGTGGCAATGTTGCGACTGGTGGTCTCGATCAGGTCGACGATCAGCGTATTGATCATGCGCCGAACGGTCTCGTTGATTGCCCGGCGCCCATTGATCTCCGGGAACGCCTCGGCCACTTCGGCACGGTGGCGACCCCACATGGGCACCTCGTCGAGCTGCTCCAGGGTCAGCAACCCCGATCGCAGGCCATCGTCGATATCGTGATTGTTGTAGGCGATCTCATCGGCCAGGTTGGCCAGTTGGGCCTCGAGCGACGGCTGCGTGCCCTGCAGGAAGCGGCGTCCCAGCTCGCCGAGCCCCGCCGCGTTGACACGCGAGCAGTGCTTGAGAATCCCTTCGCGCGTCTCGAAGGTCAGGTTCAGGCCATTGAAGCCGCCGTAGCGCTCTTCCAGTTCGTCCACCACCAGCAGGCTTTGCAGGTTGTGCTCGAATCCGCCGTGGTTCTTCATGCAGCCATTCAGCGCGTCCTGCCCGGCATGGCCGAACGGTGTGTGGCCGAGATCGTGGGCCAGCGAGATCGCCTCGACCAGATCCTCGTTGAGGCGCAGGTTGCGCGCGATCGACCGCGCGATCTGCGCGACTTCCAGGCTATGGGTCAGCCGCGTCCGGAACAGATCGCCCTCATGATTCACGAAGACCTGGGTCTTGTACTCGAGCCGCCGGAACGCGGTACTGTGGATCACACGGTCGCGGTCGCGCTGGAACTCGCTGCGGGAGGACGAGGCCGGCTCCGCGTGTACCCGTCCGCGCGTCTGCGCGGAGTGGGCGGCGTACGGAGCAAGGTGGGCTTCAAGATCGGTCGACAGGGCGGTCATGCGGCAATCCGTTATCCGTTACAGGGTCAGGGCTGCGAGGCATAACCGTTCGCTCAGGCGACCGGGGCCTCGGTGGGAGGTTTCAATACCGCGTGACGCAGCGTCTCGCGCAGGTCCGCGTCCGGCACGGTGGTAATGAAGGCGGAACCCAGCTTGCGCAGCAGGATGAACTTGATGCTGCCCGCTTCGGCCTTCTTGTCCACCTTCATCAACTCGATATAGCGATCAATACCCAGATCCGGCGCCACCACCGGCAACATCGCCGCCTGCGTCAGCGTGCGAATGCGGGCGCGCGTCTCGACGTCGATGAAGCCGAGCCGGTGCGAGAGGTCCGCGGCCATCACCATGCCACAGCCCACCGCCTCGCCATGCAGCCATTCGCCATAGCCCATGCCGGCTTCGATCGCGTGACCAAACGTATGGCCGAAATTGAGAATCGCGCGCAAGCCGCCTTCACGTTCGTCCTGCGCCACCACGGCAGCCTTGATCTCGCAGGAGCGGCGCACCGCTTCGGTCATCAGGCCGGTGTCGCAGGCGTTCAGCCCGGCGATATGGTCCTCGATCCAGGCGAAGTAGTCGGCGTCAGCGATTGCCCCATGCTTGATGACCTCGGCCATGCCTGCCGCCAGTTCGCGCGGGGGCAACGTGCGCAGCGTGTCGATGTCGGCGATCACCGCGTTGGGCTGGTGGAACGCGCCGATCATGTTCTTGCCGAGCGGATGATTGATGCCGGTCTTGCCGCCCACCGACGAGTCGACTTGCGACAGCAACGTGGTCGGCATCTGCACGAACGGCACGCCGCGCATGTAGCAGGCGGCGGCAAACCCGGTCATGTCTCCCACCACCCCGCCGCCCAGCGCGATCAGCGTGGTCTTGCGGTCGGCCCCTGCCTGGAGCAGCGCATCGAAAATCAGGTTCAGCGTTTCCCAGTGCTTGAAGCGCTCGCCGTCCGGCAGCACCACGGTGCGCACGGTCTTGCCAAGGCCGGCAAGCACGGCTTCGACGCGCGCCGCGTACAGCGGGCCCACGGTCTCGTTGGTGACAATGACGGCATGCTGGCCGCGCACATGCGGGGCCAGCAGGTCGGCGCGGTCCAGCAGGCCGCTGCCAATGTGGATCGGGTAACTACGCGTCCCGAGATCGACTTCAAGCGTGATCATGAGTGGGTGTCCTGCGCCGGCGGCCCGTCATCCTCGGCGGATTCGGGCACGATTTCCGCGGGCGGAAACACAAAACCGGCCATTTCAAGTTGCATAAGAACCATATTAGCAAGCTGCGCCACGGTCGGCTTGCCGGTTTCGATAATGAAGTCCGCCACCTCGCGATAGAGCGGATCGCGCTCGGCATAGAGTGCCTCGAGGCGGCCCTTCGGATCCTCCGTCTGCAGGAGCGGTCGGTTGCGGTCATGCCGCGTGCGCAGCCACAGATCGTGCGGGCTGGCGCGCAGATAGACCACGGTGCCATTGGCCTTCAGCGCTGCGCGGTTGACCTCGCGGAGCACCGCGCCGCCGCCCGTGGCCAGCACGATGCCACTGCGCCCGGTCAGCTCGGCAATCACCTGGGCCTCGCGATCACGGAACCCCGCTTCGCCCTCATGCTCGAAAATTATCGGGATTCGCACCCCGCAGCGCGCCTCAAGTTCATGATCGGAATCGAAGAACGGATAGTTGAGACGACGGGCCACGGTGCGGCCGACGGTGGTCTTGCCGGCGCCCATCAGGCCAACAAAGAAGATATTCGGGCGATTGGCTGTCACTGGACTGAGGTCTTGCACAATAAGGCGGCGGGCACCCGCGTCAGGCCGGGAACCCGCAAGGGGCGTGATGCATACGCCATTGTGCATCATCCCGCCGCGCTGGTCCTGGCCGACCCTCAGAGCCGCCAACGTTGCCGCCAAATAGAAAAAGGCCGCGTCGCTTTGCGACGCGGCCTGCCAGTCTACTGCATCCGGCCCCCCTGCTGCACCCGGCCGGCGTTATTTGAGCGACACGTTATCGTTCAGGACACGCGGCGTCAGGAACACCAGCAGTTCGGTCCGGTTATTGACCTTGGCGTTGTTCTTGAAGAAGTTGCCAAGCACCGGGAGGTCGCCCAGCCAAGGTACCTTGTTCACGGTATTGGACTCTTCTTGGCTATAGATACCGCCGATTACGACCGTGCCGCCATTCTCCACCAGCACCTGCGTCTGCACGTGCTTGGTGTCGATGGCGAAGCCGTTGTCCGTCCGGATACCGACGCTGTCCTTGTTCACATCGACGTCCAGCAGCACATTGCCTTCCGGCGTGATCTGCGGCGTGACTTCAAGCTTCAGGTTGGCCTTGCGGAACTGCACCGAGGTCGCGCCGCTGGAGGTGGCCGACTGGTACGGCAGTTCGGTACCCTGCTCGATCAGTGCCTTGATGTTGTTGGCCGTCACGACGCGCGGGCTCGAGATGATCTTGCCCTTGCCGTCGGCTTCCAGTGCGGACAGTTCCAGATCCAGGAATCGGCCTGCAGCAGCGTTGAAGATACTGAATGCCGCCGTAGCCGGGTTCACGCTGTTGATGGCTGCGGCAGGCAGGCTCAGTGCCGGGGTACCGTCGTTCGTGGCATTCGGCAGCGAGTTGCCGTAGTTGGTGCTCAGCGAGCTGCCGGACTTCGGCAACGCAAAGCCGAGCTTCACACCGAGGTTCCGGCTAAAGGTATCGCTAGCCTCTACGATGCGTGCCTCGATGATCACCTGCCGCACCGGGATATCGATCTTCTGCAGGAAGATCTGCACTTCCTCCAGCTTGCTCGATACATCGGACACAAACAGCTGGTTCGTGCGGGGATCCGCTGTCAGCGAACCGCGCTTGGACAGCATCCGCGTCGCGCCCATCATGCCTGCCGCGCCACCAACCGGCATCGGCATCGCACCTGCCGCCCCGGCAGTGCCTGTAACCATGCCCAGCAACATCTTGCGAACGTCATCGGCACGCTGGTAGTTGAGCTGGAACACCTGGCTGCGGATCGGTTCGAGTTCGTTGATCTGCTGCATCGCCTCGAGTTCGAGCTTCTCCTTGGTCGCCAGTTCCGCCTTGGGCGCCACCCACAGCACATTGCCGTTGCGGCGCGAGGCCAGGCCCTTCGAATCCATCACGATCTGCAGCGCCTGGTCCCACGGCACATCCTTCAGGCGCAGCGTCAGGTTGCCCTGGACCGTGTCGCTCGTGATGATGTTCAGGTTCGTGAAGTCCGCGAACACCTGCAGCAGCGAGCGGATGTCAATGTTCTGGAAGTTCAGGGACAGCCGCTCGCCGCGGAAGCCTTGGCCCGCGATCAGCTTGTTCGGGTCATCCTTGACCTGCCGTACCTCCACCACGAACTGGTTGTCCGTCTGGTACGAGCTGTACTCCCAGTTGCCACGCGGCTCGATCGTCAGTTTCGCGCTGCCATTGGCATCGCTCGCACGCATACTCTGGATCGGCGTGCCGAAATCCGTCACATCGAAGCGGCGGCGCAGATCGGCCGGCACTGACGTGCCCATGAAGTCGACCACGAGGTTCTGGCCCTGCTGCGCGATGTTGATGCCCGAATCACGCGACGAGAGATCCACCACCACACGCCCGGCGCCATCGCCCCCGCGACGGAAATCGATGTTCCGAATCGACGGACGATTCGCTGCCATCGCCGATGTCGGCATCGTCGTCGCCGGCGCGAACGTCGGCACCGCGCCAGTTGCGGCCTGCTGGACGTTGTCCAGCATCACCACGAACTGGTTACCACGCACCTCGGTGCGGTATGTCGTCGACCGGCTCAGGTTCAGCACCACACGTGTGCGGTCCCCGATCTGCATCACGTTGGCGCTCTTGAGCACCTTGCCGCCGTACTCGTACTGGGCGCGCCCCGCCGCGAAGCCCGTGTCGAAGAAGTCGATCGCGATCTTCGCCGGATTCTGCGTGGTGAAGTCCGCCGGTTTCTGCGCCAATGGTCCCTGCAGATCGATCGTGAATACGGTCTGCTCGCCAAGCACGTTGGCTTCCATCTGCTTGACCTGGTTGTTCTGCGCCAGCGCCGCCGGAGAGGCGAGCACCAGCACCATCGTTGCCGCGCCCGCGAGCGCCTTGACCCATCGTGCCGTGATCATGCCGATGCCTCCAGCTTCAGGCTGGTCATTTTCTCTTTCCACTCTGAGACCCCTTCCCGGACCAATTCGCGCAGCACGATCTCCTGATCGGTGATGCGGACCACCCGGCCATAGTTCTGGCCGAGATACTGACCCACCTTTACGTGATGGATCTTGTTATCTACGCGTACGACACCGTAGGTCTCGCCGTTTTTCTTCAGCATCCCGAGCATCTTGAAGTTCTCCAGCGGATAGTCTTCAAGGGGCTCGTGCCGCCGTCCGGCCTCCGGCGACTCCGACATCGCCTTGTTCAACTCGCCGATCTTCGTCTGCGCGAAGGGCTCGGGAGATTTGGTGCCCGCATACTGGCGCGGCTCATAGGGCTTGACCTCGGGCAACGGCTCAGGCGGCGGCACCTTTGCCGCGCGCGTCTGCGCCATCCATTGCTGGAGGTGTTCATCCTCGCCTGCACCGCAACCGGCCAGGGCGACAACGGCCAATGCCGCAACCGCCACTGCGCGCAGGGCCATGGGGGGGCGTCGGGTCAGGCGGCTCACTTGGCACCTCCCTTGGCCTTCTTCGCGGCGTCCGCGGCTGCCTTGCGCTGCGCGGCCTGCTCGTCGGGATCCAATGCGCGGTAGGCCATGGCGACAGCTTCCATTGATAGCGTGCCGTCCTTGCTCACCGACATGTTCAGGTTCCCCATCGAAACAATCCGCGAGAGTGCCGCCACGTCGGCGTTAAAGAGCGCGACATCGTGGTAGCGGCCCGTCACTTTCAGGTTGACCGGAATTTCGGCGTAGTACGCCTTGATCGTGGCTGGCTGAGGCTTGAACAGTTCGAACTGCAGTCCGCGCGCCACGCCGGCGTGGTTCACATCGGCCAGCAGCGCATCCATCTCGGTGCTGTTCGGCAGTTGGTGCTCGGCAAGCGCTACGCGCTTTTCGACCTCGGCCTTCTGCGCGACCAGCGCGTCGAGGTTCGCAACCTGCGCCACCTTGGTCTGGAACTGCTGCTTCAGCGTTTCCTGCTCGGCGCGCTTGCGGTCCAGATCGTCGCTCTTGTCGCTCCAGTAGAACTGCCAGCCGAGCGCCAGCACGATGGCGGCGGCAAGCGCGGAGAAGGCCACGCGCGGCGCCGTCGGCCAGGTCTCCGGCTCGTTCAGGTTCAGGCCACGGAACTGCGCGGTCAGGTCCTGCAGGGAGATTTCGGTATTGAGCGCCATGATCAGACCTTTCGACCAGCGGGCATGCCCGCGGCGTCGGAGGCGCCCTTTTTCTTGTCGCCCGGGACTTCCGGCGCGCGATAGGAAAAGCGCATCGAGAATTCGAACAACCGGCGCTGTTCGCGCAGGTTGTTGGTCATGGTGATGGCCTTGGACTCCACCAGATCCGCCTGGTCGAGCCAGGTCACCTGGCTGATGTTGCGCAACAGCTCGGACACTCGTTCGTTGGACTGCGCAACGCCGGTCATCACGAACTTGTCACCGGTCTGCTTGAGGCTGGACAGGTAGACGCCTTCCGGCACCTGACGCACGAGCTCCTCGAGCAGTTGCACGGGCAGGTTTCGCTGCGCCTGAAGGCTCTCGATCGCGCGTTGGCGATCCAGCAGTGCCTCGATGTCCTTCTTCAGCGAGTTGACCCTGCTGATCGTCGCATCCATGCTGGCGTTTTCCGTCTTCAGCACCTGATTGCGTGCCGCGACGGCATCGATCTGCGAGTCGATATAGAAACCGCCGATCAGAACCACGAGCGCCCCCGCGCCCGCTGCTCCGCCCAGCATCGTGTAGACCTTCTTCCGCCGGGCCGCCTTGCGCGCCTCGTGATACGGCAGCAGGTTGACCGACGGAATGGAATTCGTCGTCGTGGACATGCTTGCCCCCCGGTGGGTTATTGCAAACCGCGCAGCGCCAGTCCCGCACTGACGATGTACGCAGGCAGGTCACGCTGGAGATAGCGCTCGTTGACCTTGCCTGCGGTCATCATGTTTGCGAAAGGATTGGCCAGCGTCGTCGTGATCTGTGTCTGTTGCTGGATAGCCGCCTGCACGCCGAGCAGGGACGCATGTCCGCCCGAAAGCAGGATCTCGTCCACACGGCCAAGGCTGGAACTGGCGATGAAGTTGCCGATGGCGCCCTGCACTTCCATGGCCAGCGCCTCGAGCGACGGCTTGAGCAGTTGCGCGCGCCACGACTCCGGCAGCGTGTTCTTGCGCTTCTTGATTTCGGCCTTGAGCGCATCGAGCGTGAACATGCGCGCGGCGCTCTGGGTGAGCTGATCGCCGTAGCTGTTCAGTGGCTGCTCGTACAGTTCCTTCCAGCCCTGGTAGAAGATCGCCTTGGAGCGGCTACCGCCAAGATGGACGACCGCCACAACCGGGAGGTCCTTGGCATCGGCTTCCGAGAGACCTTCTGGCACGCCGAGCATCTGCACGATCGAGCGCTGCACGGCGTACTCTTCGACGTCCATCACCTGAGGCTTCAGGCCAGCCATCTCGGCGGCCGTCACGCGCTCCTGAACGCGATCGCTATTGGCGGCCGTGACACGCACGCCGATGCCGCCTTCGGTTTCGCTGGGACCAATCACCGCAAAGTCGAAGTTGACCGCCTGCGAAGGCGGATAGAGGCGGTGCGCCTCGGATTCGACCTGGGAATAGAGTTCGTCTTCCGAGAGATTGTCCGGAAGACTGACCGTCTGGGACTCCGTCAGCATAGACGGCACGCCGAGCACGACTTCCTTCGTGCGGATGCCAGCCTTGCCGAGCGCGCGCTTCAGCGCGATACCCACGGCCTCGATGTTGACCACGTTGCCATCGGCAACGGCGTTGCGATCCAGCAATTCGCTGGCGCATTTTTCCAGCCTGAAGTCGTTTCTGCCTGCCCCGACGGACAGCTCCACGACCTTGACGCTAGACGACCCAATATCTACGCCGACCGTAGTCCGGCGTAGAAGACCCGACAAGATGCCCCGTCGCAAGGTGACCCCCTGACATTTGAACTCGCCCACGGCATGTCTGCTCTAACGGTGCGAGCCAGTTTCTTTGGATGAAACGTTTTGCTCTTTTATGGTCGACGATTCTTACAAAATCCAAGGGCGCTGGCAATGTGCCGGTTTAACCACGCTTTCTTTTTCAGATCGCCCCTGCCAAAGCGTTGCCAAAATCCGACGCTCAACAACAACTTCGTTGCATAGCGTTGCCCCGCGCCAATTCTGCGATCCTTGCCCGTATTCCTGGCGACACACTCGACACCACCGCTCCCGTTTCCGGCCCGCCGCGCGCGTTCCATGGCAATCGCCTGCACGGCAGGACACGCAAGCTCTCAGGCCATTACATCTTGTAACAGCGCGATAGCGCCTTTCGCGCCACAGGAACGCCGGGCCGCCGGAGGGGCGGCGATATAATCCGGGCACTCTGATTAGGTAAACCCTTATGGCCACAGCACAACAGAAGCCGTCCCTTCCCGTCCGCCGCCCATTGTGGGCACGGATCATGATCTGGGTGATCGGACTGCTTGTCGCCGGCATGGCAGCGGTAGCGCTGCTGGTTGGCTATGCGTTGGTTGTGGCGGCGCCGAACCTGCCGTCGCTGGACACGATCACCGACTACCGCCCCAAGATCCCCCTTCGGATCTATACGGCCGACAACGTGCTGATCGGCGAATTCGGCGAGGAACGCCGCAACTTCGTGCCGATCACCGAAATCCCCGACGTCATGAAGAAGGCCGTGCTCGCGATCGAGGACGACCGGTTCTACGAACACGGCGGCGTGGACTTCGTCGGCGTGATGCGCGCCGGCCTGGCCAACCTGCGCGGCGGCCTGTCGCAAGGCGCCTCGACGATCACGATGCAGGTAGCGCGCAACTTCTTCCTTTCGAGCGAGAAGACCTACACGCGCAAGATCTATGAAATGCTGCTCGCGTACAAGATCGAGGCAAATCTGAGCAAGGATCAGATCCTCGAGCTCTACATGAACCAGATCTATCTGGGGCAGCGCGCCTACGGCTTCGCCAGCGCGGCGCGCGTGTACTTCGGCAAGTCGATCAAGGACGTGACGCCGGCCGAGGCCGCCATGCTGGCCGGCCTGCCCAAGGCGCCGTCGGCCTACAACCCGGTGGTCAACCCACGCCGCGCGAAGGTGCGCCAGGAGTACATCCTGCAACGCATGCGCGACCTGCACTACATCACGCCGGAACAGTACGACCAGGCAGTGCGCGAGCCGCTGAATGTGCGTAGCGAAGGCAACGAATTCTCGACCCACGCCGAGTACGTGGCGGAAATCGTGCGCCAGCTGATGTACGCGCAGTACCGCGAGGAGACCTATACCCGCGGCCTGACGGTCTACACCACGCTGACCAAGCCCGACCAGGACGCCGCCTACGAGTCCGTGCGCAGCGGCATCATGAACTACGAGCGCAAGCACGGCTATCGCGGCCCCGAAGCGTTCATCGACCTGCCGTCCGATCCGGCCGAGCGTGAACAGGCCATCGACGATGCGCTGGTCGAGCATCCGGGCAGCGACGACCTGCGCTCCGCCGTGGTCACGAGCGTCTCGCCGAAACAGGTCCGCGCGACTCTGCTCTCGGGCGAGGTGGCGACGATCGAGGGCACGGCGCTGCGCTTCATCGCGCCGTCGCTGGCGGCCAGCGCGCAGCCCAAGGTGAAGATCCGCCCGGGCGCCATCATCCGCGTGACGCAGGACCCGAAGGACAACTCGTGGACGGTGACGCAATTGCCGGAAGTCGCCGCCGCGTTCATCTCGATCAACCCCGAGGACGGTGCGATACGCTCGATGGTGGGCGGCTTCGACTACAACCGGAACAAGTTCAATCATGTGACGCAAGCCTGGCGTCAGCCCGGGTCGAGCTTCAAGCCGTTCATCTACACGGCTGCGCTCGAAAAGGGCTTCTCGCCGGCCACGGTGATCAATGACGCACCGCTGACGATCGGTCCGGATACGGGTGGCCAGGTCTGGGAACCCAAGAACTACGACGGCAAGTTCGAAGGGCCGATGACGATGCGCCGCGCGCTGGCCAAGTCGAAGAACCTGGTGTCGGTCCGTATCCTGCGCGCGATCGGCACGCAGTACGCCCAGGACTACATCACGCGCTTCGGCTTCGAGGCCGACAAGCATCCGGCCTACCTGCCGATGGCGCTTGGCGCGGGTAGCGTGACGCCGCTGCAGATGGCGGGCGCCTACTCGGTGTTCGCCAATGGCGGCTATCGCATTAACCCGTTCCTGATCCAGCGGGTCGAGGATTCGCGCGGCAAGATCGTCTCGGAGACTCATCCTCAGAAGGCTGGTGGCGATGCCGTGCGGGTGCTCGACGCGCGCACCGCGTTTATCGCCGACAGCATGCTGCGCGAGGTGGTGCGTAGCGGCACGGCAAACCCGGCCAAGCAGCGCCTGGGCCGTAACGACTTGGCCGGCAAGACCGGCACCACCAACGATGCGGTCGATGCGTGGTTCGCCGGCTACACACCAAAACTGGTGGCGATTGCCTGGATGGGCTACGACCAGCCCAAGAGCCTGGGCGTGCGCGAGACCGGTGGCGGACTGGCACTGCCGATCTGGGTCGGCTACATGAGCAAGGCGCTCAAGGGGGTGCCGGAAAGCCCGGAGCGCCAGCCGCCTGAAGGTGTGGTCATGGTCGCGGGAGACTGGACGCTCGAGGAAAACGCCGGCGGCGCAGGAGTGGCGTCGGTTGGCCTGGGCGACCCATGGCCTGGCAAGCCGGACGAAAGCTCGCGCCCGCCACAGGACACCGAGGCGGAAAAGAAGAAGATCCTGGAGATGTTCGGCGGAGCCTGACCGGCGCCGCCTCCAACGAAAAACCGGCCCTTGCGGCCGGTTTTTTGTTTCGGCGTGGCGTGCCGGAACGCTTACTTCAGTGTCAAGGTGACCCCTGCCTGCTGGCTCAGGTACCCGGACAGCGCGGCATACAGTTCACCACCGCCCCGCGTATCGACCCATTTGCTGCCATCGTTGCGGAAATGGAAGCCACCGGCCTTGGCTGCCACCCACAGTTCCTGCATGGGCGCCTGGCTGTTGACGATGATCTTGGAGCCGTCCTCGAACTCGAGTTCCATCACGTTGCCGGTCCGATTGATTTCCACGTCGGCGTCGGCCGCATCGGCGGCGGCTTCGATCGCCGCTTCCAGCTGGTCCAGTGCCTTGCTGGCCAGCGCCAGGAACTCGCTTTCACTGAGGGGGGGCATGCTACACTCCAAGGCCGCCGGCGCCCCGTTCGGATTGGGCACTCGGGCCGGCATCAATTGATGGAAAAGTCGGGAAACCTTGCGCTTCCCGCAGCCATCCGAGAACCCACCCAGACAATGAAGGATTTCCCGATGCTGCGTCGTGCTGCGATTGTATCGGCGTTTGCCGCCACGCTCGCGATGCCCCTGGCCGGATGTGGCATTCGCGGCCCGCTGTACATGCCGATCGTGCCACCCGCTCCGACGGCGCCAACCGTGGCCGATCCCGGACTGGGCAAGCCTGATGCGCCCGGAGCCGTCGAGCCCGCGCGCCCCATGTCCGAGCCGTCGACCGCCTCGCCCGTGCCCGTGGAACCGGCTCGTGGCAGTTCCGCCCCCTCAGCACGTTGAGTGCCGTTTGAATATGACCGATTTCTTTTCGCGCCGCGATGGCATTCTCGCCGTCGAGCAAGTCCCGCTGACCCGCATTGCCGACCAGTTCGGCTCGCCGACCTTCGTCTATTCGCGGGCCGCGCTGACGACCGCGTACAACGCCTACGCGGCTGCGTGCAAGGGCCACAACGCCCACGTGCAGTATGCGGTGAAGGCCAATTCGAACCTGGCCGTGCTGCAGGTATTTGCGCAACTCGGCGCGGGATTCGACATCGTCTCCGGTGGTGAGCTGCTGCGTGTGATCGCCGCTGGCGGCGACCCGCGCAAGGTGGTGTTCTCCGGTGTCGCGAAGAACATCGCGGACATGGAGCTGGCGCTGAGCCACGACGTGCGCGGCTTCAACGTCGAGTCGATTCCCGAACTGGACCGCCTGAACGCTGTTGCCGGCCGCCTCGGCAAGCGCGCGCGCGTGTCGCTGCGCATCAACCCGGATGTGGATGCCAAGACGCATCCGTACATCTCGACGGGCCTCAAGGCCAACAAGTTCGGCGTCGCCTTCGAGGACGTGCTGCCGACCTATCGTGCTGCCGCAGCGCTGCCGAATATCGAGGTCACGGGCATCGACTGCCATATCGGCTCGCAGATCACCGAGGTGGCGCCTTATCTGGAGGCGCTCGACAAGGTGCTCGACGTGGTTGAAGCACTCGAGGCCGAAGGCATCAAGCTGGAACATATCGATGTGGGCGGTGGCCTTGGCATCACCTACAACGATGAAACCCCGCCGGACATCACCAAGTTCGCCACCACGCTGATCGACCGCGTGGCCGCGCGCGGCCACGGACACCGCGAGGTCCTGTTCGAACCGGGCCGTTCGCTGGTCGGCAACGCCGGCGTGTTGTTGACCCGTGTGGAATTCCTGAAGCCCGGCGCGGCCAAGAACTTCTGCATCGTCGATGCGGCAATGAACGATCTGGCGCGTCCCGCGATGTATGAGGCATTCCACCGCATCGAGCCGGTCGCCCCTCGCAACGACGCGGGGGTGATGTACGACGTAGTGGGTCCGGTCTGCGAGTCCGGCGACTGGCTCGGCCGCGACCGCACGCTGGCCGTTCAGGCCGGCGACCTGCTGGCGGTGATGTCGGCTGGCGCCTATGGTTTCGTGATGAGCTCGAACTACAACACGCGCGGCCGCGCTGCCGAGGTGATGGTCGATGGCGATACCGTGCATCTGGTGCGCGAGCGCGAGTTGCCCGCGGACCTGTTCCGCAACGAGCGACTGCTGAAGGCCTGACCTGAGGCTTGAGGCCTGAGGCCTGACAGGGCCTCGGCCAAAACAAAAAGGGCGACGTTCTACGTCGCCCTTTTTTATGGCATTGCCCGCCGCCTCTGCAGCCACCACCACACGCGTAGCGCCAGCAGCACGAACACCACTACGGCATAGATCGACACCTCCTGGAAATCGTTCTTGCCCGCTTTGTGCCACCAGTAGTGCAGGATCGCCAGTACGGCAATCGCATAGATCGCACGGTGCAGCAATTGCCAGCGTCTACCGCCAAGCCAGCGCACCATCGCATTGGCCGATGTGGCGGCCAACGGGGCCATCAGCACGAATGCCGCAAAACCCACCGTGATAAATGGCCGCTTGCCGATGTCCTTGATCATGTAGGCCACGTCGAAGCCGCGATCCACCGCGAGCCACAGCATGAAGTGCAGCACGCCGTAGAAAAACGTGAACAGGCCAAACATGCGGCGCAACCGGATCAGCCAGTGCCAGCCGGTAATCCGGCGCAGCGGCGTTACCGCGAGCGTGACGCACAGCATGACTAGCGTCCAGGTGCCCGTCGATCGTGTGACGAACTCGAGTGGATTCGCGCCGAACTGCGACGTGGCACCGAGGTACATCAATCGCGCGAACGGCAGGAGCGCCAGAAGCCAGGCACAGACCTTCACCGCGCGCACGCGTGACGGCGCTAGCAACGCCAACCCACCGTGGCGCGGCGAAGCCTGCGCGGCCGACGCCGGCAGATCGCGCTCGGCCATCAGAAATTCTTCCTCAGGTCCATGCCCTGATAGAGCGACGCCACCTGCGCTCCGTAGCCATTGAACATCAAGGTCTTGCGCTTCGGCGCGAACAGGGCCGAGAAACCGCCTCCCCCCTTGTCTTCCCCGATACGCCGTTCCGTGGCCTGGCTCCAGCGCGGATGGTCCACGTCAGGGTTCACGTTCGAGTAGAAGCCGTACTCGTTCGCCGCGGCGATGTTCCAGCTCGTCGGTGGCTGCTTGTCGACAAAGCGGATCTTCACGATCGACTTGGCACTCTTGAAGCCATACTTCCAGGGCACCACCATGCGCACCGGTGCGCCGTTCTGGTTCGGTAACACCTCACCGTAGAGTCCAAATGTGAGCAGCGCCAACGGATGCATGGCCTCGTCCATGCGTAAGCCTTCGCTGTAGGGCCATTCCAGCACCCCGCTGCTGATACCGGGCATCTGCTTCTTGTCGGCCAGCGTGATGAACTGGACGAACTTCGCGCCCGGCTGCGGCTCGACACGCCGGATCAACTCCGCAAGCGGATAGCCGATCCACGGGATCACCATCGACCAACCTTCGACACAGCGGAGCCGATAGACCCGCTCCTCAAGCGGCGCAAGCTTGAGGAGTTCGTCGAGGTCGTACACCTTGGGCTGCTTGACCAGCCCCTCCACCGCGACTTGCCAAGGACGCGGCCGCAGCGTAGCGGCGTATCGCGCCGGGTCGGACTTATCGGTGCCGAACTCGTAGAAGTTGTTGTAGGTCGTGACGTCCTCATACGAGGTGCGTTTTTCCGTCACCGCGTAGGCATTGTTCAGCGTGGCCGCCAACTTGGGGAGCCTGCCTGGCGAGCCCTGCTGCGCGAACGCCTCCCGCGCAAACCAAGGTGTTGCCAGGCCCCCGGCCGTACCCGCTGCCGCCATGGCCAGCAGGCGCCGTCGCGCCGTGAATACGTGCTTCGGGGTGATCTCGGAGGCAGCGATGTCATCGCCGCGCAGCCATTTCGGAGAGGGAATCAGCATGGTTCGAACGAAGCCTGATGGAGCCTGGGGAGTTTGACAGGGAAGACTGCTGAAAGGTGCGGCGGGCGGTGCGATTATCCCCGTTGGTATTGCTGATAGACGGCGGTCGCCAACGCCAGCAGTCGCTCACGATCGATCGGCCCCGCCAGTGCGAAACCGAGACTGTGATCGACCCAGTAAAACGCCATGGCAGCGGGCCCGGTGGATTGAGCACCTTGGGCAGGCGCCAGCCGTTCGAGCCGGAATGCGGTATCCGGTGTCCCTTGCGCCATCCGCCGCAATTGCAGCGACAGGCGTGTCCCGGCGTCATTCTCATACATCAGGATAGCCATCGGACCGCCCTCGGCCACACCGAGCCGCCCGCCGATCAGGCGAAAGCCCTGTGCGCGGAGATCAGGGACCTGCAACGGCGCACCGAGCCGCTTGGACAGCCAAGCGACCATGTGCGCCTCATCGCTGGCGGGAACCTCGACCACATGGCGAACCTCGGGTGCATAAACCACATGGCTGGCCAATGCGTCGCGTGCAAATCGTTCGAGTGGAGGCACGCCGCCGAGGTCGGCGTCAAATCGACCACGCGCCATCCAGCCGCTCGTGCCACCGATGATGAATGTCGCGACGCTGGCGGCCAGCGCTAGCGCCACGGGCCAGAGCGGGCGGTGAGCCTTTGCGCGCCCGCTGCCGGCGCGCAATCCGCGTGGAAGCGCGTCCAGCGGTACCGCCTCCTTGAGGACGGCGTTCAATGATGCGTGCAGCCCCGCCGTTTGGCGACGCCAGGCCTCGACCTTGCGCGCGGCTTCCGGATCGGCTGCCAGGAAGGCTTCGACTTCGGCCCGGCGCGGGCCGCTTAACTGGCCGTCCGCGTATGCATGGAGGTCGGCTTCGCCGACTGGAGTCGGGGTCACCATCATTTCACCCGCTGCAACGAGGTTGTTGCCGCAGCACTATCGGCGCCGCCATCCAGCAGGCGACGCATATGTTCGCGCGCGCGCGCCAGGCGCGACATCACGGTGCCGATCGGCACGTCGAGCACCCTGGCGGCCTCGGCGTACGAGAACTGCTCCAGGCTGACGAGCAGCAGCACCGCGCGCTGTGGCTCCGGTAACTGGCCGAGTGCCTGTAACAGATCGCGACGCAGGCCCGGGTCGGCGGTATGGGCAACCACCTCCGGTAGCGTATCCATTGCGGTCACGACATCACTCTTGCGCAGATGATTCAGGCGCAGCCGATGCATCAGTGTCAGCAACCATGGCAGCAGCCCATCCGCGCCATCGCCCCATAACGCGCCGGGGCGAAGGCGAAATCTCCAGCGATAGCGCAGGGCACGCTCGAGCGTGTCCTGCACGAGATCGTCGGCCAGCATGGCATCGCCGGTCAGACCGCGGGCATGGCGCCGCAAACGCGGCGCCAGTACCACCAACTGACGTTCAAACGGTTCCATGCCGGGATTGCCTAGCGACGATCAGGGCTTCACGGCAGCGCGACGTGCCAGACGGCGTTGAAGTTGTCGCCTGACTTGTCGCCCGCCTTGGCGTCCTTGGCAAAGCGATAAAGCGGCTTGCCCTTGTACGCCCACTGCCGGGTACCGTCATCGCGCGTGATGATCGAGTAGTCACCCGATGCGCTCTTGCCTGGCTCAGCCAGCAGCGGCGGCCAGTTGGTCGAGCACATGCCGTTGCAGACGCTCTTGCCGCCGTTCGCCGGGTCACGATCGAACGTGTACAGCGTCAGGCCCTGCGGATCGGTCAGCGCGCCGTTGGTGACTTTCACGGTAGGCGGCATGTCGCCACCACCCATCCCCAGGCTGGAACAACCGGCCAGCAGGACAGTGGCAGCACCCAGCGCGAGTGCGATCGGGCGGAGCTTCGATACAGCAGTGTGACGAGAAGCCATCATGAGGGTCTCCTTCTTCAGGGCGGTGCCGACAACCGGCGCCGTTCTCTTTCAGTAAACACCCGATGTGATGTGTTTATTCCTCCCACCTCAAAAAAATGTGGCGTTCAGCGGCGGAAAGTGGCTTCTTAGATGGTGATAAATGCCTAATGACGCATATTTAGAAAACCGAAGCGCATTCTCTGCGAAACATGATGCGACGGTTCGAGCCTGTCCGATGTTCAGGGTCCGCTCAGGAAACAAAAAAGCCTGCCGGAATCGGCAGGCTTCGTCACATCGGGACAGGTTGATCTGGCGGATCAGAGTTCGCCGTAGCTGTGCAGCCCCGACAGGAACATGTTCACACCGAGAAAGGCGAAGGTCGTCACCAACAGGCCAACCAGCGCCCACCATGCTGCAACCGTACCGCGCAGCCCCTTCATCAGGCGCATGTGCAGCCAAGCGGCATAGTTGAGCCAGACGATCAGCGCCCAGGTCTCTTTCGGATCCCAGCTCCAGTAGCCACCCCAAGCCTCGGCAGCCCACAGTGCGCCGAGGATCGTTGCGATCGTGAAGAAGGCGAAACCGACCGCGATCGCCTTGTACATGACGTCGTCGAGCAGCTCGAGCGAAGGCAGACGCTCGGCCAGAATGCCACGTTGCTTGAGCAGGTAGGCCACCGACACCATGGCCGCCAGCGCGAACGTGCCGTATCCGATGAAGTTCGCCGGCACGTGGATCTTCATCCACCAGCTCTGCAGGGCGGGCACCAACGGCTGGATCTCCTGGGCATTGCGGCTGACCGTGTACCACAGCAAGAAACCGACTGCCGCCGACACCACGAGCATCACGAACGGTCCAAGCGCGCGGGTTGCATAGCGGCGCTCGTAGTACAGATAAAACAGGGACGTGATCAGCGAGAAGAGAACGAAAACCTCATAGAGGTTCGAGATTGGAATATGGCCGATGTCCGCGCCGATCAGGTACGACTCGTACCACCGCACCATCAGACCCGTGAAGCCCAGCACGACCGCCGCCCAGCAGAGCTTGCTGCCAATGCTGTAGCCGGTTTCCGACCGCGAAATCAGTCCAACCCAGTAGAACAGGGTCGAGAGGAACACCAGCGCACTCATCCAGAGGATGGCCGACTGGCTCGACAGGAAGTACTTCAGGAAGAAAGCCTGCTCGGCGCGCGCGAGGTCACCCTGATAGAGCTGGATCGCGAACAGCGAAAACGCCGCGATGCCGATCATCAGCAGACGGACGGGCTTCCAGTGCCAGCCCAGCAGCGCGAACGTCGGCACTGCGGCAATCAGCACGCCCTTGTCATAGACGTTCATCCACTGGCCGTAGCGCGAGAGCGCAAACCCGGCGCCGACCACGAGCAGCAGCGCGAAGACCCAATCGGTCCAGCCCAGGCGGCTCAGAAACGAAGGTTCGAGATAGGCGGTGTCCTGGCCGGCTGCGTCACGGGACACATCGTCGGTTGCCGCGGCACGCCGCGGCGACAGGCCAGGATTGACGTGATTCACATTCGAGGACATGGCATTCCTGCTCTTTGGCGCTACGCGCCTGTTTTATCTGCTGCGCCCCCGCCCGCGGGTCTCCGCACAGGCTGACGCCGGTTCATGCTCTTGTACTTTGTACTATAGCGATGACGCGTGCTTATCATCTGACGCTGATGGCCCCGATTGCGGTGCGCCTTGCGTCATCGCGGCATCATGACCACCCGCCGCTTCCGTCACCTCGGCGCCAACGGCGCGGCCGATATCGGCGCGCAACGCCACGAATTCCTTCTCGAAATCCATCGTGCGACGTTGTGTGGACATCGCCATCAGGACGTGACTACCGCTGGAGTGTCCGGCAGCATCGACGCCCTTGTCCTTGATCCAGATCCAGACGCGCCGTTCGCGAATGTAGAACATTGCGAACACGCCCAGGACAAGCAGCAAGCACCCAAGATACACGATGTTCTTGCCCGGCGCACGAGTCATCTGGAACACGCTGGCCTGGACCTGCTGGAAGTCTTCTAGCTGCAGAAACACCGGCGCGGCGTAGAAGAAACTGTCCGAAAGCGCATTGATTGCCTGCTGGAGGAATACGCCGCTTTTCGTGTCATTTGGGATGGCCGGCAGCTTGTCCTGCTCGCGCGCCAGTTGCCAGAGCTCCCACATCGAGCCGTTGAGAATCTTCAAAAGCACGTCCGCGGCCTTTTGCTGATCAGCCTGCGGGACCGATTTTTCCAGGAAGGCAGCGATCGCCGTGAAACCGCCCGGAGGCGCGTCGGGCGACGTGCGAGTGGCCCCGGCAAACAGGTCCAACGCACGCATGGCGCTTTCAGCCAGTTGCTTGCGCAGGTCCGCCTTGTCGGCGCCCGGCATCGATATCTCGGCGAAACGGCGGGCAGCTTCGCCGCGCATCCCCTTGTCCTGCAGCGCCGCGCGCAGACGCATCCAGTCCGCCACACTACTCTGGTCATCGGCCGGAATTCTCAGGTAGCGGAATGGCTCATTCGGCGATTCGCGCATACCGGCCAGGAACACGGTCTGCCCATCCAGTTGCACCGGCAGCATGTAGTTGTTGAACTCGCGCGCCTGACCATTGGCGTCGCGCAGCTTGTACTGCACCGACGGACCGACATTGCGCAGGTCCTTTTCCTTGTTCGGATTGGCGGCGGCGCCGAGGTGCTGCTCCAGCGTGCCCAGCGAGGACTTGCGCGCCACGCCACGCGCGTCGGCCTTGCCCGACGCATCGGTGACCGTCTCGACGTTCATCAGCCGGAAATCGCTGAACTCGACGGTCAATCCATCCTTGTCGGCACCGGTGCCGGTACTCGCGAGGGGCGCGTTGCCACCGATCGTGCCAGCAAACGGGAACGTCGCATGGGTGCTGCCCGTCATGGGATACCCGACGAACTTCAGGCGCGAGCCGCCGTCTTCGAAGCTCGACTGATAGATGGCCACGCCGTCGATAACCAACGGCTCGTTGACCTTGATCGTCGCCTCCGTCTTCTTGCCGGTGGCCCGGTCGGTCACCACCACATCGGAGGCGAACAGCTTGGGCATCCCGGTGGAATAGAAGTCCACGGTGAACTTCTTGAGCATGATCGTGAACGGCAGGTCCTGCACCAGCGCGCCGTCGGCGATGTTGAGGATCGCAGTCGACACGGTCGCGCCTTCGGGCACGAACGCATTGCCACGGAAGCCCGGGTTGCTCGGCGAGAGCCTGTGCTTGGCCGGAATCTCGCTGATGATGGCATTGCCGTCGATCGGGCTCTTGCCGCCAAACCACATTTGCGCCCGGATCAGCATGTCGCCATCAAGCAAACCGCCCAGGCAGATCACGACAATGGCCGTGTGCGCGAGGATGTAGCCGAGCTTGTTCGCCGAACCGGCCTTGGCAGCCAGCAACGTGGCGCCCTCGTGCTCGACGGGCTTGATGCGATAACCCCGGTTGCGCAGCAGCGCATACACCCGGCCGGCGGCATCGGTGCGGACGCGCGACGCATCGTACTCACCCCGATGATGGAACGCGCGCAGGCTGCGCTCGCGCACGTGATCCTTCCACGAGCGCATGTCGACGATCATCTTCGGCCCATTGCGCGCGATACAGAGCGACGTCGAGACAACGAGAAAGCCCAGGATCAGCAGGAACCACCAGGAGCTGTACACCTTCTGCAGGGACAGCGCGTGGAACAGGTCCGCCCAGAACGGCCCGAACTGATTGACGTAATTCGGGTACGGTTCGTTCTGCTTGAGCACCGTGCCGATGATGCTGGCGATGGCAATCACCGTCAGCAGCGTGATGGCGAAGCGCATCGAGGACAGCAACTCGACGGCGTCGCGCAGCACGCGGTGATGAGTCTTCAGGTGCAGGCCTGAAGTGGAAGGGGTCGACATGTGCGGTAATACCCGATATCCGGTTTGGTGCTTGATGTGACGCCGGTTGGGCGCCGGAAAACAAAAGAGGGTGGACGTGCTTTGGCAAGCAGGCCACCCTCTTCGATTGCTGCTGGCACGGCTGGTTCATCCCCCAAGGGGATACCCTGCCATGCCGGCCGGATACGACTTAACGGACGCCGGCGACGTAGTCCGCGACCGCCTTGATCTCGGTATCCGACATCTGGGCGGCGATCGTGCTCATGACCGAATTGTTGGTACGGGTGCCCTGGCGGAACGCCACCAGTTGCGCTTCGGTGTACTCGGAATACTGGCCGCCGATTCGCGGATATTGCGCCGGGATGCCGGCACCGGTCGGACCGTGGCAGCCAGCGCAGGCCGGCACGCCCTTGGCCGCGATACCACCGCGGTAGATCTTCTGGCCAATCTCGATCGTGTCCTTGTTCTTCGCTGTGGCAGGCTTGACCTGCTGCTTGGCGAGATAGGCACCGATGTCCTTCATTTCCTGGTCGTTCAGCGCCGACGCATACGGCGTCATGATGGCGTTGTTACGGCTCTTGGCCTTGAAGTCTGCCAGTTGCTTGTGCACGTACTCCGCTTGCTGGCCGGCCAGCTTAGGATTGGTGGCCGCGGCACTGTTGCCGGCTGCGCCGTGGCAGGAAAGACATGCTGGCACATTGCGATCGGGTGCGCCTTGCGAATATAGCGTCTCGCCCTTGGCGGGATCTGCCTTCGCGGCGGCCTGCTCTGCGGCAGATGCCAGCCCACTCATGGCGGCCATCGGAACAGCCAGCGCCATGACACCCAGAAGTTTCGCAATGCGGTTCATTCGTATACCTTGTCAGATTTGTTATGAACACCGTAATGCATGCCGATCTTCCCTTGCCAGGCGGTGAGGAAGCGCCTTTTCGAGCAAGGGGTGAGACCGGTATACGCAACGCCCACCAACCCGCCCAGGACATTGCTTCCCGGGCGATTTAAGGCATCGCCGATGACATCGCGCAAGGATGCCACACGTCACCTGCTCAGGAGACCGTAAACCGGGTTATTGTACAATAAATCGCTTTCCGGATTGACTTAGATCAGTCTCTGTGGCGACGTCCCTTCAAGGGGTCGTATACCACCCCGCCGACTCGTCACCCGCCTCACCACTCCAGCGCATGTCCCTCCTACATCAGGCTCGCTTTTTCACGACCGTCAACCACCTCCGCGACCTGCCTGCCACGGCCGTTCCCGAGGTGGCGTTCGCCGGCCGCTCCAACGCCGGCAAGTCCACGGCCATCAACATCCTGTGCAACCAGAAGCGGCTGGCGTTCTCGTCACGCACGCCCGGGCGCACGCAACATATCAACTTCTTCACCGTGGCGCCGGTCAAGGCCCCCGATCCTGTCGGCTTCCTGGTCGACCTGCCCGGCTACGGCTATGCGGAAGTATCTGGCAGCGCCAAGTTTCACTGGCAAGGCCTGCTTTCCGACTACGTGCAGGCCCGGACGCAGTTGTCCGGCCTGATCCTGATGATGGATGCGCGCCGCCCATTCACGGACCTCGATTGCCAGATGGTCGAGTGGTTTCTGCCGACCGGCAAGCCGATCCACGTGTTGTTGACCAAGGCGGACAAGCTGACCACCAGCGATAATGCCAAGGCGCTGCGCGAAACGCGCAAGGTGCTCGCCGATTACGCGGCGCAGATGGAAAACCCGCCGGCGCTCACCGCCCAGTTGTTCTCCAGCCTGAAGCGTCGTGGCATCGAAGAAGCACAGCGGGTAGTGGCGGGTTGGCTGGCGTTGCCTGAAGCGCAGCCTGCCGTTGCGAAGACGGATACGCCCGACACGCCGCAGGGCTGAGGCCACGCATCGACTTCGAACCGGCAAAAAAAAGCCCCGTTGCGAACAACGGGGACGAACTTTCCCGCCGGTTCAGGGCGGGTACCCGCTCAGGGAGGAGTAGCGGGGGACATCCGCGCTGCGCGGAGCAACACAGGGTGTCCGCGAGTATGATAGCGGGCACGCACAAAAGTTCTTTTTTCTTTCGGCGTACTTCTGCTGTTGTCTGCCGCGGGCCTTTCGCGGTGACGTGCGCCGCGCATTCGTCCACGACTTTCCCAAGATTCAGCCATGTCCACGTTCCCCGAGTTCCGTCCCCGCCGCATGCGTCGCGACGACTTCTCGCGCCGCATGATGCGCGAGAATCGCCTGTCGCCTGACAACCTGATCTATCCGGTCTTTATCCTGGAAGGCCAGAACCAGCGACAGACCGTGGCGTCGATGCCCGGCGTGGAACGTGTGTCCGTGGACCTGCTGATGCCAGTCGCGGAAGACTGCGTGAAGCTCGGCATTCCGGTCATCGCGCTGTTCCCGGTGATCGATCCGTCGCTGAAAACGCCTGACGGCATCGAGGCCACGAACCCCGAAGGCCTGGTGCCTCGCGCCGTGCGCGCACTGAAGGATCGCTTTCCCGAGCTTGGCGTGCTGACCGACGTCGCGCTCGATCCGTACACGAGCCATGGCCAGGATGGCGTGCTCGACGAGAACGGCTACGTGATCAACGACATCACCGTCGAGATCCTCGTCAAGCAGGCGCTTGTCCAGGCGGAAGCAGGTGTCGACATCGTCGCGCCGTCCGACATGATGGACGGCCGTATCGGCGCCGTGCGCAACGCACTGGAAGAAGCTGGCCACATCCACACGCGCATCATGGCCTACTCGGCCAAGTACGCGTCAGCGTTCTACGGCCCGTTCCGCGATGCGGTGGGCTCGGCCAGCAATCTGGGCAAGGGCAACAAGATGACTTACCAGATGGACCCGGCCAATACCGATGAGGCTCTGCGTGAAGTCGCACAGGACATCATGGAAGGCGCCGACATGGTCATGGTGAAGCCGGGTATGCCGTACCTCGACATCGTGCGCCGCGTGAAGGACGAGTTTCGCTTCCCGACGTACGTGTATCAGGTCAGCGGCGAGTACGCGATGCTCAAGGCCGCCGCGCAGAATGGCTGGCTCGACCACGACAAGGTCATGATGGAATCGCTGCTGGCATTCCGCCGTGCTGGCGCGGATGGCATCCTGACCTACTTCGCGCGCGACGCCGCGCGCCTGCTGCAGGCCTGAGCGGCGGATGCAGCTGCTAGGCTTCTCGGCCAACCAGGTACATCCGCTGGACACACTCGACGCGGCGCGCGACTTCCTCTCCGGAAATGCGGCCGCGCGGTTTGTCTGGGCGGACTTCGGCACCGAGGAAGTTACGCCGGCGCCCGGCGCCTGGCGCGACAGCCTGATGGCGCTGACGGGCGCACCCATCCTCGACCTGCATCTGGCCGACGCCACCAATCCTGCGCATCCGTCGTTCTTCGATACGACCCACGCGTACGACATGGTGATCTTCCGCAAGCTCACCTTCGAAACCAGCCGGCAGTTCGCAGAGGCCGAGGCCACACAGTCCGTCACGCAGCGCAAGGCGTCGCGCAAATACGCGCCGGGCTTCCTGCCGGCGCTCGCCCGCATTGATACACAGCCAGTTGCATTCTTTGTCTTCGACAACGTACTGGTAACCGTGCGGTCCTCGCCGTCACGCACGATCGAACAGGTACGCCAAAGGCTACTCGAGAGCTGTGGCGCGCCTCGCCCCGCGTCCGCGCGCGCCGGTGGCACGGCAGCGCTGGTGCATGGCGTCAGGCCGCCAACCCGGCCCGAAGACCTGATGCTGCGACTGCTGAACGCGATGGTCGACCGCTACTTGGATCTGCGTGCCCCGCTGACCCGGCAGCTCGATCGTTGGCAGCGGGCGCTGCTGAGCAGTCGCCATAGTTTCTCAAGCTGGGAAGGCCTGCTGGATGCGCGCATCCAGCTCAGGCGGCTCGAGCATCTCAGTGAAGAGCAGCGAGATGCGCTGCAGGAGTTTGGCGACAGTCTGCTCGACAACCGCTATAGCGCCGAGGATGCCGAAGGTGCGCAGGAAGCGAGCCGCGACGAAGTCCTGCTCGTACGCATCAACGACCTGATGGAGCACATCCTGCGCGTGCTGGCGCACGCCCGGCGACTCGAGGATTCGATCGAATCCGCGGTGCAGATCCATTTTTCCGCAGTGGCTCACCGAACCAACCGGACCATGCGTGCGCTGACCGTCATCACGGCGGTCTTCATGCCGCTGACGCTCATCACGGGCATCTTCGGCATGAACTTCGCGCGAATGCCGTGGCTGCAAGAGCCAGACGGCTTCTGGTGGTCGATCGGGCTGATGGGAGCCGTGGTCACCGTGATCGGTGGCGTCTGGGGCCTGGGCCGCTGGCTGGATCGCTAGGACGCGGACCGGGTCAGGTCAGGTCAGGTCAGGTCAGGTCTGCGACCGTGGCCCCAGCGCGCGCTCAAGGCTTTCGAGGAAGCGCGATGCCGATTGATAGCCGATCACCCGCACCGGGCGCTCCTGGCCATCCTTGCCGAAAAGGATGATGCCCGGCGGGCCGAACAGACCGAAACGCTTCAGTAGCGCGCGATCGTCGGCATTGTTGGCTGTCACGTCAGCCTGCAACAGGACGACGTCCGCGAGTTGCGCCCTGACTTTCGCGTCCGGGAACGTCAGCTTCTCCATCTCCTTGCAACTGACGCACCAGTCGGCATAGAAATCCAGCAGCACCGGACGCCCGGCAGCGGAGGCCTGCGCGATCCGCGCATCCAGTTCGGCGATGCTCCGCACGCGCTCGAAGCGAGTCTCGGCCGCATGCGGTGGCAGCGTAGCCGCCGACAGACTCAGATGGGAAAGTGGCTGCAAAGGGTTGCGTCCGCCCGACGCCACACCAACGATCTGAATCGCTCCTACCAGTGCCGCCAGCAGGCCAAGCCCCTTGCCCAGTCGCATCAGGCCCCGAGGGTCCGGACCCAGCGCGTCGAACGCACCGAGATAGACGGCCGCCACAAGCAGCAGCGCCGCCCAAGCCAGCATCACGACCCAGGCCGGCAGTACGGGCGTCACCATCCAGATCGCCACGCCCAGAAGCAGGAAGCCGAAGAAGCGCTTGGTAGCCTCCATCCACTTGCCCGCACGTGGCAGCAGATTGCCGGCGCCCATCCCAACCAGCATCAGCGGCACGCCCATGCCGAGAGCCATTGCCATCAAGGCACCGCCGCCGGTGATGGCATCACCGGTTTGCGCGATATACGCCAGCGCGCCCGCGAGCGGTGCCGTGACACAGGGCCCCACGATCAGCGCGGAAATCGCCCCCATCAGGGCCGCACCGACAAACTGGCCGCTCTGCCGGCGATTCGAGGATTCGGTCAGTCGGGCTTGCCAGCGCTGCGGCATCTGCAGTTCGTACATGCCGAACATGGACATCGCGAGCGCGACCATCAAGGCGGCGAAAGCGCCAAGCACCCAGGGCGTCTGGAGCGCCGCGGCCAGGCCTTCGCCAGCCAGGCCAGCCGCTACGCCCACCGTGGTGTAGACCACGGCCATGCCAAGCACATAGGAGAGCGACACCAGGAACGCACGCCCGCGCGTGACATGCTCGCCGACGACGATCGACGAAAGGATCGGCACCATCGGCAGCACGCACGGCGTGAATGTCAGAAGAATGCCGAGGCCGAAGAACAGGGCCCCGATCAGCGCGAGATTGCGACTGGCGAGTGCATTGGCGATCCGATCAGTGTCGTCGACCAGTTTGCTTTGACGCGTCGGCGTCGCGCTATCTGGCGCAGATTGCACGGCGGCTGGAGCCTGCGCCTCCGGCGTCGACTGGGCAGCCGCGCCACGATCGCCGAACAAGTTGCCAAGTACGGAGCCACCGACCTTGTAGATGCTTTCCATCGGCGGATAGCAAAGCCCCTTGTCCGCACAACCCTGCGACGTCACAACGAGCGACCAGCGGCCATCTGCGGGCGCCTGCTCCACCGGCACCTTGATCACGACGGCACCGCGATACGTCTCCATGTCCTTGCCGAAGGTCTCATCGAAATGGACCTTTCCGGCAGGCATCTCAGGCTTGCCGAGCTTTACGTCAGCCGGCTGGGCAGCAAAGGAAAATCGCTCCCGGTAGAGGTAGTAGCCATCGGCCACGTCGAAGCGGACCTCGACGGTCTTCTGGTCGATCTGTCTGGCGACAAATCGGAAGGCCTGCTCCGGCGGCAGGAAATCGTCTTCGGTCGCCGCATGTGCAACGGTCCAGAAGAAGAGGCAGGCGAATACTGTCAGCCATAGTGCGGCAAAATGTCGCACCAGATTCCCGCGCGTCGCACCGGTTTTCCACATTGTTCCGATGCTGCTACCCGTCATTGCCATGTGTTGATATTCCGATACTTGAGAAGCTTCAGTAGCTTCAGACCATGTCATCAGCACCCGTCGCTTCGCTCCGGACCCAATCCAGATAAGCCGGCAAACCGGCCGCCAGCGGCCATGCGACAAGCTCCGGCACATCGTAAGGATGCGCGGCGCGGATCAACGCCTCCAGGGCCGCGTACTGACGCTGCGTCGTCTTGATCAGCAGTGGCCACTCCTGCGCTTGCTCCAGCCGGCCCTGCCACCAGTACTCCGACTGGCATGGTGCCATCCGGTTCACACACGCCGCTACGCGCGCTTCGAGAATGGCCGCGCTCAGACCGATCGCCGACGCCTCGTCGGGCAGATTCGTCATCGCAATCAGCACCGACTCCGTCGGCTCTGCCGACTGAGCGGAAAGGGAAGCGTTCGAAGCGGTCATATCCAGATTCCGACGTAAAACAAGGCACAAAACAAAAGAGCCAGGCAAAAGCCTGGCTCGATTGTAGTGCCGTGTCCAGAATCCCGTCAGCGAAAGACGGGATCAGGCATCACTTATTCCGCCGCTTCTTCAGCCGGGGCTTCGGTGATTTCCGGACGATCCACCAGCTCGACCAGCGCCATCGGCGCGTTGTCGCCCTGACGGAAGCCGAACTTCAGGATACGAGTGTAGCCGCCCGGACGGGTGGCATAGCGCGGGCCCAGTTCGGTGAACAGCTTGGTAACCATGTCGCGGTCGCGCAGACGGGCGAAAGCCAGACGGCGGTTAGCAACGGTGTCCTTCTTGGCCAGCGTGATGAGCGGCTCGACAACCTTGCGCAGTTCCTTCGCCTTGGGCAGCGTGGTCTTGATCAGCTCGTGCTGGAACAGCGAGTTGGACATGTTGCGCAGCATCGCGAGACGGTGCGACGAGGTGCGGTTCAGTTTCCGCAAACCATGACGGTGACGCATGATGATTCCTTTCGATTTCAGTGTTTAACCAGCTCTTCTATCGCCTTTGCTTGCGCAACGGCGCGGGCCGGTGGGGCTTCCATGCCACGGGCGGAATGCCTGTGGCGCGTACGAAGCGTGGGGCGGCGTTACCGCTACCCCACGACTTCAATTACTTCTCCAGACCTGCGGGCGGCCAGTTCTCGAGCTTCATGCCGAGCGTCAGACCACGCGAAGCCAGGACTTCCTTGATCTCGTTGAGCGACTTGCGACCCAGGTTGGGAGTCTTGAGCAGTTCGTTCTCGGTACGCTGGATCAGGTCGCCGATGTAGTAGATGTTCTCGGCCTTCAGGCAGTTGGCCGAACGCACCGTCAGTTCGAGGTCGTCGACCGGGCGCAGCAGGATCGGATCGATCTGCGGCGCGCGGCTCGAAGCGGCCTCGGCAGCCGATTCGGTGCCTTCCAGGGCGGCGAACACCGACAGCTGGTCAACCAGGATACGGGCCGACTGACGAATCGCTTCCTCGGGCGAGATCACGCCGTCGGTTTCGATGTTCATCACCAGCTTGTCCAGATCGGTACGCTGTTCCACACGCGCCGATTCGACGGCGTACGAAACCCGGCGGACCGGCGAGAACGAGGCGTCCAGCACGATACGGCCGATCACCTTGCTGGCTTCGTCGCCGAACTTGCGAACGTTACCCGGCACATAGCCGCGGCCTTGTTCAACCTTGATCTGCATGTCGAGCTTGCCACCGGCGGACAGGTGAGCAATGACGTGACCCGGGTTGATGATCTCGACGTCGTGCGGCAGTTCGATATCGGCTGCCGTCACCACGCCTTCACCGTCCTTGCGCAGAGAAACCGTGACTTCGTCGCGGTTGTGCAGCTTGAACACCACGCCCTTCAGATTGAGGAGCAGGTTGACGACGTCTTCTTGCACGCCATCGATGGTGGAGTACTCGTGGACCACCCCAGCGATCGTGACCTCAGTCGGCGCATAACCGACCATCGACGACAGCAGCACGCGACGCAGGGCGTTACCGAGCGTATGACCGTAACCGCGCTCGAACGGCTCCATCACGACCTTGGCGTGATGGTCGCCCAGCGGTTCAACGGCGATGATTTTTGGCTTGAGGAGTGCTGTTTGCATTAGGTTGTCCTTTTCAATACCCTCGGCTCGTTACACCGATAAGGCTGACGTTTGGAACCTGAGAATCCCATCGTACGATGGGCAATAAGCCCGGCGCGCCACAGAGCGCGTCGGGCTGAAAGCGAAGCCTTGCTTGAAAGGCAAGCGCTGAACCGTTCGATGATCGATTCGGCGATTAACGCGAATACAATTCGACGATCAGGCTTTCGTTGATGTCACCGGAGATGTCGGCGCGATCCGGGGCTTGCTTGAACGTGCCTTCGAACTTCTTGGCATCCACAGCAACCCAAGTCGGGAAGCCCGACTGCTCAGCCAGCGACAGTGCTTCGGCGATACGCACTTGCTTCTTCGACTGCTCGCGCACCGACACGATATCGCCCGCCTTGATCTGTGCCGACGGAACGTTCAGCGTCTGACCGTTCACCAGGATCGCCTTGTGCGACACCAACTGACGCGCTTCAGCGCGGGTCGAGCCGAAGCCCATGCGGTACACGACGTTGTCCAGACGGGATTCCAGCAGTTGCAGCAGCTTTTCACCGGTATTGCCCTTGCGGCGATCGGCTTCGGCGAAGTAACGGCGGAACTGACGCTCGAGCACGCCGTAGATACGCTTGACCTTCTGCTTTTCGCGGAGCTGGTTGCCGTAGTCGGACGTACGGGCGCCCGAAGTGCGACCGTGTTGGCCAGGCTTGCTGTCCAGCTTGCACTTGTCGGCCAGCGAGCGGCGTGCGCTCTTCAGGAACAGATCTGTGCCTTCGCGGCGGGAGAGTTTGGCCTTCGGGCCGGTATAACGTGCCACTTTATCTTCCTTTGATCGATCACGGCGCCATCATGACGCGCCATGAGTCCGTCACCGGTTGTAACGGACGGTGGGCTTATGGTTCTTCATCCGCCAACGACAGGCAGCCTGCCGCACGGACGCAACGCAAAAGCATGACAACACGCCAGACTGCGGAGGCAATGACCCCTTCGTCCAGACGCAAAACGAAAGCCTGCTGCAATCAGATTGCAGCAGGCGAACGCGCGATACTACCACAGTCCGGAGGCAAGGGATAAAAACCCCCTTGCGATTCTCCGGCAAACCAAGCGCTTAGATACGGCGGCGCTTCGGCGGGCGGCAGCCGTTGTGCGGCACCGGCGTCACATCTTCGATCACCGCGATCTTGATGCCCAGCGCGTTCAGCGCACGGACAGCCGACTCACGGCCGGGACCGGGGCCCTTGATGCGCACTTCCAGGTTCTTGATACCCTGGTCTTGCGCAACACGGCCGGCGTTCTCGGCAGCAACCTGGGCAGCGAACGGGGTCGACTTACGCGAACCCTTGAAGCCCTGGCCACCTGCGGTCGCCCACGACAGAGCGTTGCCCTGGCGGTCGGTGATGGTGATGATGGTGTTGTTGAACGAAGCGTGGACGTGCGCAATGCCGTCGGCAACGTTCTTCTTGACCTTCTTACGCGCGCGCTGGGCGGCGTTATTCGGACCTTTTGCCATTCGATTCTTCCTATGCCTTCGGCTTTACTTCTTCAGTGCCACGCCGGCCTTGCGCGGACCCTTACGGGTACGAGCATTGGTGCGGGTACGCTGACCGCGCATCGGCAGACCCTTGCGGTGACGCATGCCACGATAGCAACCAAGGTCCATCAGACGCTTGATGTTCATCGTGGTTTCACGACGCAGGTCACCCTCGACCGTGACCTTACCCACTTCATCACGAAGCTTTTCCAGGTCGGCGTCGGTCAGGTCCTTGACCTTCTTGTCAAACGGTACACCGGTGGCCTCGCAAATCTTGCGGGCGCGCGAGCGGCCGATACCGTAAATGGCCGTCAGGCCGATTTCGGTATGCTTGTGGTTCGGGATGTTAACCCCTGCGATACGTGCCATTCGTCAATCCTCTTTCCGATTAGCCTTGGCGTTGCTTGTGGCGGGGATCCGACGAGCAGATCACGCGCACGACACCGTTGCGCTTGATGATTTTGCAGTTGCGGCAAATGCGCTTAACAGAAGCCAGCACTTTCATGATTTTCCTCTTCCTTCAATTCCTGTTCGCTTCACTTCGTCCGGAAGACGATGCGTGCGCGTGACAGATCATATGGGGTCAGCTCGACAGTCACCTTGTCACCCGGAAGAATCCGGATGTAGTTCATTCGCATCTTGCCGGAGATATGGCCCAGTACTATGTGGCCGTTTTCAAGCTTGACGCGGAACGTCGCGTTGGGGAGATTTTCCAGGACCTCCCCTTGCATCTGGATGACGTCGTCTTTTGCCATACCTGAGCCTGTCCCAACCTGTTTTTAACGCAAGGTCAGGTTACCCTTGAAATTCGCCTTCTTCAGCAGCGACTCATACTGCTGCGACATGACGTAGGACTGTACCTGTGCCATGAAGTCCATCGTGACGACCACGATGATCAGCAGCGAGGTTCCGCCGAAATAAAACGGAACGTTCCAGCGCAGCACCAGGAATTCCGGCAACAGGCAGACTAGTGTGATGTAAATCGCACCAGCCAGCGTCAGGCGCACCAAGATCTTGTCGATATAGCGCGTCGTTTGCTCGCCCGGACGGATGCCCGGAATGAAGGCACCACTCTTTTTCAGGTTATCCGCTACTTCCCGGCTGTTGTACACCAGAGCCGTATAGAAGAAGCAGAAGAAAACAATCGCAGTTGCATACAGCAGGATGTACACCGGCTGACCCGGCGACAGCGTGGCAGCCAGGTCCTTGATGAACCGACCGACCGCACTCGTCGAGTCCGACGTGAACCAGCCCGCAATCGTTGCCGGGAACAGGATGATCGACGATGCAAAGATCGGCGGGATCACCCCTGCCATGTTCAGCTTCAGCGGCAGGTGCGACGACTGACCGCCGTACACCTTGTTGCCGACCTGACGCTTGGCATAGTTCACCAGAATCTTGCGCTGGCCACGCTCGATAAACACCACGGCGAAGGTCACACCCGCAATGATCGCCACGATGAAGATCGCCGCGATGATGCTCATGGAACCCGTACGGACCAGTTCGAACAGTCCGCCAATCGCATTGGGCAAGCCCGCCGCGATACCGCCAAAGATGATGATCGAGATACCGTTGCCCAGACCACGCTCGGTGATCTGTTCACCCAGCCACATCAGGAACATCGTGCCAGTCACCAGCGTGATCACCGCCGTGGCCCGGAACATCAGACCCGGTTCCAACACGAGACCAGGCTGCGATTCCAGCGCAACCGCAATCGACAGCGCCTGGAACGTGGCCAGAACCACGGTGCCGTAACGCGTGTACTGCGTAATCTTGCGTTGCCCTGCCTGCCCTTCCTTCTTCAACGACTCCAACTGCGGCAGTACGATCGTCAACAACTGCATGATGATCGACGCCGAGATGTACGGCATGATGCCGAGCGCGAAGACGGTAAAGCGCGACAGCGCACCGCCCGAGAACAGGTTGAACATCCCGAGGATGCCACCTGACTGAGACTGGAAAAGCTTCGCAAGCTGGTCCGGATCAATCCCCGGCACCGGAATATGCGCACCGATGCGGTAAACGATCAGAGCCAGCACCAGGAACATCAACCGGCGCTTGAGATCGCCGTACTTCGCCGTGTTCCTGGCCTGCGCGCTTGCATTGGGTTTCGCCGTGGCCAAACGATGCTCCGACTGTGACTTCGCCTATGCTGCGAATGCTACTGCGTAATTACGCTTCGATCTGGCCGCCAGCGGCTTCGATCGCAGCCTTGGCACCAGCGGTGGCGCCCAGACCCTTGATCGTCACCTTGCGGGACAGTTCACCGGCCTTGATGACCTTTGCGCTCTTGACCAGCTCGCCCACCAGGCCAGCTTGCTTCAGGACCAGCAGGTCCACTTCAGCAGCTTCCAGGCGTTCGATGTCGCGCAGGGTCACTTCGGCGGTGAAGGCCTTGGTCAGCGAGGTGAAACCACGCTTCGGCAGGCGGCGATACAGCGGCATTTGACCGCCTTCGAAGCCCACCTTGTGGAAGCCGCCCGAACGCGACTTCTGACCCTTGTGACCGCGACCAGCCGTCTTGCCCAGGCCGGAGCCGATACCGCGGCCGACGCGACGCTTAGCGTGCTTCGAACCGTCAGCCGGTTTCAGGTTGTTCAGTTGCATGTTGCTCTCCAAGTCCCGATCAGGCCAGAACCTTGACCAGGTACGAGACCTTGTTGATCATGCCGCGCACGGCGGGCGTGTCCTGCAGCTCCGAAACGGAGTTCAGACGGCGCAGGCCCAGGCCACGAACGGTGGCGCGATGATCCTCGCGCGTGCCGATCAGGCTGCGCACGAGTTGCACTTTTACGGTTTTCTGCGACATTTCGTTCACCTTAGCCGAGGATGTCTTCAACCGACTTGCCACGCTTGGCGGCGATTTCTGCCGGCGTGCTCATCTTGGTCAGACCATCGAGGGTGGCACGAACCATGTTGTAAGGGTTCGTCGAACCGTGCGACTTGGTCACAACGTTCGTCACACCCATCACTTCGAAGATCGCGCGCATCGGGCCGCCGGCGATCACGCCGGTACCTTCCTTGGCGGGCATCATCAGAACCTTGGCTGCGCCGTGACGACCAACAACTTCGTGCTGCAGCGTGCCGTTCTTCAGTGCGACCTTGACCATCTTGCGACGGGCTTCGTCCATTGCCTTCTGCACGGCCACCGGAACTTCCTTGGCCTTGCCCTTGCCCATGCCGATGCGGCCATCGCCGTCACCCACCACGGTCAGCGCAGCGAAACCGAGGATACGACCACCCTTCACCACTTTGGTGACACGGTTGACCGAGATCATCTTCTCGCGGAGGCCGTCGTCGCGTTCGTCCTGTTGGACTTTTGCTTGCATCTTTGCCATGACGTATCTCTCTGTGAGCGCTTAGAACTTGAGGCCGGCTTCGCGCGCAGCGTCAGCCAGAGCCTTCACGCGGCCGTGGAAGCGGAAGCCAGCGCGATCGAACGCGACGGTTTCCACGCCGGCAGCCTTTGCCTTCTCGGCAACACGCTTGCCCACCACGGTGGCGGCAGCGACGGTAGCGCCGTTGCCATTCAGTTCCTTGCGCACTTCTGCCTCGGCGGTCGAAGCCGAAGCCAGCACTTGCGTGCCGCACGGCGAGTACACCTGAGCGTAAATATGCGAATTCGTACGGAACACGGTCAGACGATTCACCTTCAGTTCCGCGATCTTGGCGCGGGTCTGACGTGCACGGCGCAAACGAGCGTCTTTCTTGTTCATCATTGCACCCCTTACTTCTTCTTGGTTTCCTTCAGGATGACGCGCTCGTCAGCGTAGCGAACACCCTTGCCCTTGTAGGGCTCAGGCGGACGGTACGCGCGAACTTCCGCGGCAACCTGACCGACTTTCTGCTTGTCCGCACCCTTGATGATGATCTCGGTCTGCGTCGGCGTTTCCGCCTTCACGCCTTCCGGCATCTCATGGATCACGTCGTGCGAGAAACCAAGCTGGAGCTTCAGAGCGGCGCCCTGCAGTTGAGCGCGGTAACCCACGCCAACCAGCTGCAGCTTGCGCTCGAAACCGGTGGTCACGCCCTTGACCATGTTCGCGACGAGCGCGCGCATGGTGCCTTGCAGGGCGTTAGCTTCGCGCGATTCGTCGGCCGGTTCGAACGTCAGCGTGCCTTCGGCAACGTTGACCTTCACCAGGCTATGAATCGGCTGGGACAGCGTACCGAGCGGGCCCTTCACGGAGAGCACGCCAGCCGCCACATTAACTTCCGCGCCTTTCGGCAGCGCGATGGGAGCCTTACCTACACGGGACATGTTTGCTCCTTACGCGACGTAGCAGAGAACTTCGCCGCCCACGCCAGTGGCACGTGCCTTGCGGTCGGTCATCAGACCCTGGGGGGTCGAGATGATCGCTACGCCCAGGCCGTTCATCACTTGGGGAATGTCGCTGCGGCCCTTGTACACGCGCAGACCGGGCTTCGAAACGCGCTCAATGCGCTCGATAACCGGACGGCCGGCGTAATACTTCAGACCAATGGTCAGTTGCGCCTTGCCGCCTTCTTCCTGCACCGAGAAGTCTTCGACGTAGCCTTCGTCCTTCAGGACTTTGGCGATCGCAGCCTTCAGTTTGGACGAGGGCATGACCACCGACGCCTTCTGCACGCCCTGGGCGTTGCGAATGCGCGTCAGCATATCGGCGATAGGATCGCTCATGCTCATACTGTTTCTCCTGTAGCCTGTGCGTAATTACCAGCTGGCTTTCGTCAGACCCGGAATTTCGCCCTTGAAGGCGATTTCACGAATCTTGTTACGCGCCAGGCCAAACTTGCGGAAGGTACCGCGGGGACGACCGGTGATCGCGCAGCGATTACGCTGGCGAGTCGGGTTCGCGTTGCGCGGGAGCTTTTGCAGCTCGAGGCGCGCCAGATAACGCTCTTCTTCCGACTTTTCTTGGTCGTCAATAATGGCCTTGAGGTTTGCGCGCTTGTCGGCGTACTTCGCCACGAGCTTTGCGCGCTTCTTCTCACGTTCAATCAGAGCCAGTTTAGCCACGGTTACCCCTTAATTACGGAACGGGAACTTGAACGCATTCAGGAGAGCCTTGGCTTCCTCGTCGTTCTTAGCCGTCGTCGTGATGCTGATGTTCAGACCACGCAGTGCGTCGATCTTGTCGTACTCAATTTCGGGGAAAATGATCTGCTCTTTCACACCGATGTTGTAGTTACCACGACCGTCGAACGATTTGCCCGACACACCACGGAAGTCACGCACGCGCGGCAGGGCCACGGTCACGAAACGATCCAGGAATTCGAACATACGCTCACCGCGCAGGGTCACCATCGCACCGATGGGGTAGCCCTGACGGATCTTGAAGCCGGCGATGGCCTTCTTGGCCTTCGTCACCACAGGCTTCTGACCGGCGATCTTGGTCAGGTCGCCAACGGCCAGTTCAATGACCTTCTTGTCATTGATGGCTTCGCCAAGGCCCATGTTCAGGGTGATCTTGGTGAAACGCGGCACTTCCATGACCGACTTGTAGCCGAACTGCTTCATCAGCGCCGGCACAACCTGTTCTTTGTAAAACTCTTGCAGACGTGCTGTCATGCTCAACTCCTATCTGTGCCCAGAATCAAGCGGCCAGGACGGCACCGGTCGTCTTCAGCACGCGCACGCGCTTGCCGTCTTCGACCTTGATACCGACGCGCGACGGCTTGCCATTGGCATCTACGAGCGCAACGTTGGAAATATGCAGCGGCATGAGCTTGTCGACCACACCACCGGTGGTGCCCAGCATCGGGTTCGGGCGAGCGTGCTTCTTGGCAACGTTCACACCTTCAACCACGACCTTGTCACCCTGCACTGCTTGCACCGTGCCGCGCTTGCCCTTGTCCTTACCGGTCAGCACGATGACTTCGTCGCCTTTGCGAATCTTGTTCATGGCGGCTCCTTACAGCACTTCCGGAGCGAGCGACACGATCTTCATGAAGCGCTCGGTACGGAGTTCACGAGTCACCGGCCCGAAGATACGGGTGCCGATCGGCTCGAGCTTGTTGTTCAGCAGGACAGCAGCATTGCCGTCGAACTTGACGAGCGAACCATCAGCGCGGCGCACGCCCTTGGCGGTACGCACGACGACTGCGTTGTAGATGTCGCCCTTCTTCACGCGACCGCGCGGCGCTGCGTCCTTCACGGTCACCTTGATGATGTCGCCCACGCTCGCATAGCGGCGCTTGGACCCACCCAGTACCTTGATGCACAGCACTTCGCGCGCACCGGTGTTATCGGCCACTTCGAGCCGGCTTTCTGTCTGAATCATGGTGTTATCTTCCCAACTTAATCCGCCAGACTTTCTATATACGAAGCCCGCCGGTCAGTCTTGGTCCCGTCGGTACCTGGCATTGCGCCCCGCACCGCTTGGGTTGATCAACTTGGAAGTCGGTAGTGCCTGTTGCCCCGTAAAACATGGAGCGCCAGACCCTGGCTCGCTTCGCAGGCCCGCCCGGGTGATACTGCAAGGGCAAGCGCAACAAAGCGGAAGTCCAGGATTATAGCATATAACCCTGGACTTGCAAGTCATCGCGACACTGTTGTGTTTAGATGACGCGCGCAGCTTCTACCAGCCGGGAAACCACCCAGGACTTGGTCCGCGACAGCGGACGGGTTTCCTGGATCTCGACCTTGTCGCCTTCCTTGTACTGGTTGGCTTCGTCGTGTGCGTGGTACTTCTTCGAACGCAGCACGTACTTGCCGTACAGGGGGTGCTTGACGCGGTTTTCGATCAGGACCGTCACGGTCTTGTCCATCTTGTCGCTCACGACACGACCCACGAGGGTACGGCGAAGCGACGTTTCAGTCTTCGCAGCTTCAGTCATTTCGCGTTCGCCTTTTCGGTCAGCACGGTTTGCACACGCGCGATGTCCTTGCGCACCTTCTTCAGCTGGCTGGTGTTCTGCAGCTGTTGGGTGGCCTTTTGCATGCGCAGGCTAAATTGGGCCTTCAGCAGCTCGGAGAGCTCCTGGTTCAGGCCTGCGGCGTCCTTGCCGCGCAGTTCGGATGCTTTCATCCCTAACTCTCCTTACGTACCGACCTGACGCACCACGAAATTCGTGGCGATCGGCAGCTTGGCGGCCGCGAGGCGGAACGCCTCACGCGCCAGCTCTTCGCTCACGCCATCCATTTCGTACAGCATCTTGCCCGGCTGAATTTCAGCCACGTAGTATTCCGGGTTGCCCTTACCGTTACCCATACGAACTTCGGCAGGCTTCTTCGAGATCGGCTTGTCCGGGAAAATCCGGATCCAGATGCGGCCGCCACGCTTGATGTGACGGGTCATCGCACGACGTGCCGACTCGATTTGACGAGCGGTCAGGCGACCACGGCCCATTGCCTTCAGGCCGAATTCGCCGAAAGACACGGCGTTACCACGGGTAGCCTTACCCGTGTTGCGGCCCTTCTGCTCCTTGCGATACTTCCTACGCTTCGGTTGCAGCATTGTTATTCTCCACTCTTCGCATCTGCGCCAGGCGCAGCACGACGACCAGCACCGGCACCACCGCGGCGGTTACCAGCCGGACGGCCTTCACCTTCGCGGCGACGGCCTTCCGGACGACCCGGGCGACGACGACGGTCTTCTTGCGGCTCTTCAACCACAGGCGCATCGTTGCGGCCCAGGTGATCACCCTTGTAGACCCACACCTTGACACCGATGATGCCGTAAGTGGTTTCGGCTTCGGAGAAGCCGTAGTCGATGTCGGCGCGCAGGGTGTGCAGGGGCACACGGCCTTCGCGGTACCACTCGGTACGTGCGATTTCGATACCGTTCAGACGACCCGAGCTCATGATCTTGATGCCTTGGGCACCCAGACGCATCGCGTTCTGCATCGCGCGCTTCATCGCACGACGGAACATGATGCGGCGCTCGAGCTGCTGCGTGATCGAATCGGCGATCAGCTGCGCATCGGTTTCCGGCTTGCGGATTTCCTCGATGTTCACGTGCACGGGCACACCCATGCGACGTTGCAGCTCGGCCTTCAGCAGTTCGATGTCCTCACCCTTCTTGCCGATCACCACGCCCGGACGCGAGCTGTAAATGGTGATACGTGCATTACGGGCAGGACGCTCGATCACGACGCGGCCAACCGATGCGTTCTTGAGCTTCTTTTTCAGGAACTCGCGAACTTCGATGTCTTCTTTCAGCATGCCGGCGAACTTCGTGTTGTTGGCGTACCAACGCGAAGCCCAGTTACGGCTGACGGCCAGACGGAAGCCAGTCGGATGAATCTTCTGTCCCATCGTGACTCCTTAGTTGCCGAGCGTCACAGTGATGTGACAGGTTTGTTTCTCGATGCGGTTGCCGCGGCCCTTCGCCCGTGCGGTGAAGCGCTTGAGCGAGGTTGCCTTGTCGACGAAGATCGATTTGACCTTCAGCTCGTCGATGTCAGCGCCTTCGTTGTGCTCAGCGTTGGCGATGGCCGATTCGACCACCTTCTTCACGATCCCGGCGGCCTTCTTCGGGCTGAAAGCCAGGATGTTGAGCGCACGCTCGATCGGCAGACCACGGATCTGGTCAGCAACCAGACGCGTCTTCTGGGCGGAGATGCGGGCACCGCGATGAATCGCTTTCACTTCCATGATGGCACCTTACCTCTTCGCTTTCTTGTCAGCCGCGTGGCCCTTGAACGTGCGAGTGATCGCAAATTCGCCGAGCTTGTGGCCAACCATGTTTTCCGTCACGTACACCGGCACGTGTTGACGGCCGTTGTGCACGGCGATCGTCAGGCCGATGAAGTCCGGCAGAATGGTCGAACGACGCGACCATGTCTTGATGGGCTTCTTGTCCTTGCCGCCAACGGCTGCTTCCACCTTCTTCAGCAGGTGGCCGTCGCAGAACGGACCCTTTTTTGCGGAACGAGTCATATCTTTAGCTCCTACCTACCGATTAGCGCTTGTGGCGGCGCTGGACGATCATGCTGTCCGTGCGCTTGTTGCTGCGGGTACGGTAACCCTTAGCAGGGGTACCCCACGGCGACACAGGATCGCGACCAGCAGCAGTCTTGCCTTCACCACCACCATGCGGGTGGTCGACCGGGTTCATCACCACGCCGCGAACGGTCGGGCGAATACCGCGCCAGCGAGTTGCACCGGCCTTGCCGATGACGCGCAGGCTGTGCTCTTCGTTGCCCACTTCACCGATGGTGGCGCGGCATTCGATATGCACGCGACGCACTTCACCGGAGCGCAGACGAACCTGAGCGTACAGGCCTTCGCGGGCCAGCAGCACGGCGGAACCACCAGCAGCACGCGCAACTTGCGCGCCCTTGCCAGGCAGGATTTCCACGTTGTTGATCGTGGTACCAACCGGGATGTTGCGGATCGGCAGGTTGTTACCAGCCTTGATCGGCGCTTCCGAGCCGTTCATCAGGGCTTGGCCGGCCACCATGCCCTTCGTGGCGATGATGTAGCGGCGCTCGCCGTCGGCGAACAGCACCAGCGCGATGTTCGCGCTGCGGTTCGGATCGTATTCCAGGCGCTCGACCTTGGCGGCGATGCCGTCCTTGTCGTTGCGCTTGAAGTCGACCACGCGATAGTGGTGCTTATGACCACCGCCCTTGTGGCGGGTGGTGATATGACCATTGTTGTTACGGCCCGACTTCTGGAATTGCTTTTCCAGCAGCGGAGCGTGCGGGGCGCCCTTGTGAAGGTCCTTGTTGACCACCTTCACCATCGAGCGACGACCCGGGGAAGTCGGCTTGGTCTTGACGAGTGCCATGATTACTTGGCCTCCGCTTCAAAATTGATTTCCTGACCCGGCTTCAGCGACACGTAAGCTTTCTTCACGTGGTTGCGACGGCCCATGAAGCGGCCAAAGCGCTTTTGCTTGCCCTTCTGGTTCAGGATCTGAACGGACTGCACCTCGACCTTGAACAGCAGTTCGACTGCGGCCTTCACTTCTGCCTTGTTGGCATCGCGAGCCACTTCGAACACGACTTGTTCATTCTTGTCGGCTACCAGGGTTGCCTTTTCGGAAACCACCGGCGCGAGCAGCACCTGCATCAAACGATGATCGTTCTTGGCTACTTGCGTCATTTCAGCAACTCCTCGATCTGCGCGACAGCCGCCTTCGTCACCAGCACCTTCTTGTAGTGCACGAGCGACAGCGGATCAGCATGACGCGGCTCCACGACTGCCACGTTCGGCAGGTTGCGCGAAGCCAGGTAGAGGTTCTCGTCGAGGTTGTCGGTGATGATCAGCACCGAGTCCAGGCCCATGGCCTTGAACTTGTCGGCCAAGAGCTTGGTCTTGGGCGCGTCGACAGCGAAACCGTCCACCACGTTGATACGACCTTCACGTGCGAGCTGCGAGTAAATCGAGCGCATACCGGCACGGAACATCTTCTTGTTGACCTTCTGGCTGAAGTTCTCTTCCGGCGAATTCGGGAAGATACGGCCACCGCCACGCCACAGGGGCGAGGACGACATACCGGCACGAGCACGGCCCGTACCCTTCTGGCGCCACGGCTTCTTGGTCGTGTGCTTGACCTCTTCACGATCCTTCTGCTTACGGTTACCGCTACGCGCGTTGGCCTGGTAAGCGACGACGATCTGGTGAACGAGGGCTTCGTTGTAGTCACGGCCGAACACTTCGGCAGACGCGGCAACGCCGGCGCCGATTTGACCGTTGTCCTGGAGGAGCTTGAGTTCCATTACATGCGCTCCTTAAGCTTTGGCCTTGACGGCCGGGGTCACGATGACCTTGCCGCCCTTGGAACCGGGGATGGCGCCCTTGACCAGCAGCAGCTTGCGCTCTGCGTCGATCTTGGCGATCTCGAGGTTTTGCACGGTGCGGGTAACGTCACCCAGGTGACCCGTCATGCGCTTGCCCGGGAACACGCGGCCCGGATCCTGCGCCATACCGATGGAACCCGGAACGTTGTGCGAACGCGAGTTACCGTGGGTGGCACGACCCGATGCGAAGTGGTAGCGCTTGATGGTACCGGCGTAGCCCTTACCGATGCTCACGCCCTGCACGTCGATCTTCTGGCCAACCTGGAACAGGTCGACGGAGAGCGAGCTGCCAGCTTGCAGCTCGGCAGCCTTGGCTGCATCGATGCGGAATTCTTTGATGACTTCGCCAGCTTCCACACCGGCTTTGGCGAGGTGACCCGCCAGCGGCTTGGTAACGCGGCTTGCGCGTCGGCTGCCAAAGGTGACTTGAACGGCGGTGTAACCGTCGGTCTCGTCCGTCTTGATTTGCGTCACGCGGTTGTCGCCGACCTCGACCACGGTAACGGGAATCGAATCACCGTCGTCCGTGAAAATACGGGTCATGCCAACCTTGCGACCTACAAGGCCAAGGCTCATGGTTTGCTCCATTCCCAGCTGCGATTGGCCGGGGCTGATTGATACACGAAAACTGTGTGAGTGCGGGTTGCGCGAAAGAAATTGCGCACGACCAAAACGGCCCCCGCTACCCGGAGAAACGGGTAGCCTTACACTATATCGCAGGAGCTTGGAAAGGGCAAGTTCAATTGCCGAATCCCGCGCAGAACTACATCTGTAGTGGCAGAATTCGGCGAAATTGCGGCGTAAAGCCAACTCGTGGCGGCGCGATGGCTGCCGAAGTGTGCATTTCAGGCGGCCACGCGGACGAAATCACCCCCATAGAACACCAGCGGATCACCATCGGAGGCGGCAAAATCCTCTACTGCACCGACGATCAGCAGGTGATCGCCGAGCGGGTCGGCACGCTCGACACGGCACGAGAGCGTCGCGAGCGCCTCGTCAAGATACGGCACGCCACGCGGACAGCGCCAGTGCGGCACGCCGGCGAACTTGTCAGGCTGGGGTCTGGCGAATCGACGCGCCAGTTCGTCGTGCCCTGCCCGGAGGATGCTCACGCCGAAGGCCTCTCCTGACTGGAACAGGGCCACATTGGGCGAATGGCGCGCCAGGCTCCACACGATCAGCGGCGGATCCAGCGACAGCGAGGCGAACGAGTTCACGGTCAGCCCCACCGGCCGGCCTTGCGGGGCGCACGCGCCAATGATCGCCACGCCCGTCGCGAACCGTCCGCAGACCCTTCGCAAGGCCCGGGGATCGGGCGCGCCCGCCGGCGCGCTTGCGACTATCTTGGTCGAGTCCATGTCACGCTGCCTTGGCCAGTTGCTGGTCAATCAACTGCTGACATGCCACCGGATCGGACCACCACGGGAAGAAGTCCGGTGGATTGTCGAATCCGTTGGCAATGCGCGCGGCCAATGCCGGCGACTGGCCCGCGGCGCCCAGGAGGCCGAGGATATGAGGCGGCGGCGGGGTCAGCAGCGAGTTGGTCCAGTTGACCACATCGCCCGCATAGGCCCAGTACCGCTCGAACGTCTGGTTCATCCAGTCCGCGTCATAGGGAAGCCCATCCCGCGCGAGGATGGCGTCCAGATACACCTTGCAGCACTTGGCGGCGTTGTTCGAGCCCTGGCCAGTGATGGGATCGTTGACGACCACGGCGTCGGCCATTCCGAATACCAGTCGACCGGAAGGCAGGGTCAACACCGGCTTGCGCACCGTCGGCGCGAAGCGGCCCGACAGGATGCCATTGGCATCGGTCAGCGCCACGTGATCGCAACGCTCGGCCTCCCAGGGCAGATAGGTACGCAGAATGCGCAGGCTCTCCTCAAGGTGCGCTTCCGGCGTACGCGCTTCGGACCAGCGGTCCATGTCGCCGCCCGGAACCCCTTCGAACACCATGATCTCGCATGGCCCGGATAGCGTGAGCGCTGGGAACACGAAGTACTCCCCTACCCCCGGGATCAGGTTGAAGCAAACCCGCGAGAAAGGTGTGCGCGGCACCATGCCCGTGACGTACGTCAGCGCCAGCGCGCGCTGGGGCGCACTGAAAGGGCTGCGTGCGGCGTCGCGCTCGAAGCGGCTCACGATCTCCCCCTTGCCGGCGGCCAGCAGCACCAGGTCGTGCTCGAGCGTGAGGGCTTCCAGTTCATCCAGCCCGACATCGACAATGCGCAGATCGCCGCCGCGTTCGACGAAGGCATCCATCCACGCCGGCATCTTCAGGCGCTGGTCCACTGCCTGCGCCACGCGCTCTAGCGGGGCCGCCCAGTCGATCAGCTTCTCGCCATGCCGTTCCGGATGGGGAATGGCCAGGCCGATACCTTCCACGGGCGGGCACGCTTCCTCCCACCAATTGAGATCGAGATCGCGCTCGGTCTGCAGCGCGCGATCGAACATGCATTGGCTGGACATCACCTTTCCCGCGCGAATCTGGTCCGCGGTGCGATTAGACAGCAAAGTCACCCGATAGCCTCTGGCCTGCAGCCCCAGGGCCATCTGCAATCCGGACTGGCCGGCACCGACGATGGCAATACGTTGGCTCATGGTTGTCTCCGTGATCTGTTTTCGGAAGGCGATTCAGCCAGCCAGCTTGCCGATGGCCGGCACGTTCTGTTCAGGGCCCATGGCGGCGTATCCGCCATCCACCGCGTAGTCCGCTCCGGTGACGAAGCTGGCGTGATCCGAGCAGAGAAACAGGACCACCTGTGCGACCTCGTCCGGCTCACCAACGCGTCCGAGCATGTGGAAGGGCGCGGCCACAGCATCGGTGCGCGCGCGGTTGCCACCGCTGACTTCGTCCATCAGCCGGCACCAGGTCCATCCCGGCGAGACGGCATTGACGCGGATGCGGTCCGGCGCGAGGTCCATCGCCATGCTGCGCGTCAGTTGCGCCATGGCGGCCTTGGAGACCGGATAGAGCCAGCGTCCGGTCTGCGCGACCCGTGCCGAGATGCTGGTGAAATTGACGATGGCACCGCCGCCACGCGTGCGCATGTGCGGGTGCACGGCCTGCGCCAGCATGACGCCGGACACCACGTTCACATCGAGAGCCGCCAGCCAGTCAGCACGGGAAGAGCGAAAACCATCATCCAGGTAGGTGCAGGCCAGGTTGACCAGAAAATCCACGCCGCCAAAGCGGCTGACCACCTGCGCGACCGCGCTGCGGACCTGATCGTCCTGGGTGATGTCGGTGGGCACGAACATGGCCATCGGCCCCAACGATGCCGCCACACGCTCGCCGCCGGCAGCGTCGATATCGAGAATCGCCACGCGGGTACCCGCTTCGGCAAATGCGCGGGCAACCCCCGCGCCGATCAGTGTGGCGCCGCCTGTGACGATGGCTACCTTGTCCTGCAAGCCTTGCATGATGGTGTCTCCTCGGTTGATGTGCGGGGCGGCCTCTGACGTGCCGTCCCCGCGTTCCGCCCGTTCCGCGACGTGGGCCGGGGGCGTTACTTGCCTTCGCTCTCGCTCCAGCGCGCCATCAGCGTGTTGGATGGCAGCGTTTCGTCCAGCAGCTTGCGTGCCGTCTCGATTCCGGCCACGGGCAGCCCCTTGGGATCGAGCAGGCCCACCTGTACCAGCACGCTGGCCTGGTCCCAGTAGATATGCTCGTGATAGAGCTTGTCGCCACGGAACTTGATGATGGCGATCAGCGGGATCTCGACGCGCTTGCCGGTTGGAGGCACGCCGGGGAGCATCCAGTCGATCTCGCAGGTGTGGGTAAAGCAGAAGAGGATCTCGTCCACTACCTGGCTGGCGCCGATCGTGCGGGACAGCGGAATCAGCGTGGTGTCGGGCGGATTGCTGTGGACGAAGTGGTGCTGGTAGAAGCGCTTGAGCTGCCGGTAGCCCACGCCACCGGTCATCGTCGGGATGTGGTTGACGTATGGCTCGGCCACCATCGTCGCCATCGTGGCATCGACATCGCGCGTGGCGAATTCGTACTCGCAATGCTTGTCCCACAGCGCGGAGAAATCGTAGTGCGGCCCCATCTCGGCGCGGAACGCCGCGATCGAACGCTGGTGCGCCATCAGGGCCGAGGCCTTGTCGAAGTGCTCGCCGCCGGCGCGCGCAAAGGCGTGATCCATCCCCGGATAGACGTACAACTCGACACCTGGCTGGCCGGACAGCGCTTCACGGATGCTCGCCTGCGCCTCGGGCGGGCAGAAGCCATCGCGCTCGGCGACATGCAGTACCAGCCGGCCACGGATGTTTCTGGCCTCGCCAAGCGCGCGCTCGATACCAACCCCGTAGTAACCGACGGCACAGGCTACGTCCGGCAGTCGGCACGCCGCCAGATAGGCCAGCTTACCGCCGAGGCAGAAGCCGAGCACACCGGTCTGGCCAGCGCATTCGGGGCGTTGGCGCAGCGTGGCGAGAGCGGCGCCGACGTCCTGCACGCCCTTATCTTCGTCAAATTGCTGGTACAAGCCGAGTGCACGCTGGAAGTCCGCCCCGCGGTCGGTTAGCTCGATCCCGGGCTTGATGCGCCAGAACAGATCCGGCACCAGCACGGTATAGCCTTCCTCGGCGTAGTAGTCGGCCACCTGCCGCATGGTGGCGTTGACGCCGAAGATCTCCTGGCACAGCACGATGCCCGGGCCCTTACCTACTGCCGGAGTGGCGAGATAGCCACTTAAGTTGCCGTCCTGGGTCTGGATCTGGATGGTCTGGCCCATGCCTTTTGCTCCTGTATGTTTTGTGGGTATGGCCGCCGTGCGTGCCCCGCCGTTGCCTACATGATCGGAGACCCGCACCGCAGCAAACTAGCCGCCTAGTGCAGCGGCTATCCGATTAGTGCAGGAAAGTGCGTCCCCGTTCAAGGGGGACGTAGGGGCCGGGGACGAATCCGCTATAGTGGTGCGCAGCGAATCAGCCGCTGCGCACTGTGCCAGCCGGCTGACAACAGCCGGAATCACGCGGCGCGCACGTTCGGTCAAGGTGGCGATCCACCGGCAGAAGCGGCAGCGCCCGGGCCGGCCCCGCCAGGAGCGAGACATGCCGCAGATGCCCCCCACTGCCCCGGCCATGGTGCCGCTGGCAGGTGCCCTGCTTCACGACACCGGCCGTCTGGTGTTCGATTCGGACGACCTCGACACCACGCGTGCACGGGTTGCGTCGGTCTTCAAGCCCCATCGACTCACCCTGCATGGCAATGCGCTGCGTGCGCGAATGCATCACGTGCCCGTGGGCGCAGTGTCCTTCAACCGGCTCAGTTACGGCGGAGACGTGACCATCGACCCAGGCCCGCTAGGCGATTTCTTGCTGATACAGATGCCGATGGCTGGCCAGGCGGATATTCACTGCGGCGGGCAGCACGTTGTCTCGGATTCGGAATGCGCCTCGGTGCTGACACCGAGCGAACCCCTGCGGATGCGGTGGAGCGCCGACAACGACCAACTCATCGTACGCATCGAGCGCAGCGCGCTGGAACGCGTTTGCGCGGCATATCTGGGCCGGCGACCGAACCAGCCGCTGCGCTTCCAGCTCGGCATGGCCTGGCGCAACACGGGGTGGCAGTCGCTCGTCCAGTATCTGGCCGACACCTTGAACCACGCGCCGCAAACCGCGAGCCACCCGCTAACTGCCTGCCAGCTCGAGCAATTGGCAATCGGCACATTGCTGACGTTCCAGCCGCACAGCCTGTCCGACGTGTTACGCGAACACGGCAAGCCGCTAGCGCCAAGGCACGTGAAGGTTGTCGAGGAATACATCCATGCCCACGCCGATGCAGCGGTGACGCCCGCGCTGCTCGCCGAGATGGCGGGGGTCAGTCTGCGCAGCCTGTATGCGGGATTCCGCGAGCATCGGGGCCTGAGCCCGATGACCTATCTGCGCACGGTCCGCCTGGAACGGGTGAGGCAGGATCTGCTCAATGACGCAACGCTGTCTTCGGTAACGGCCGCCGCGTTGCGCTGGGGCTTTGCTCACCTGGGGCGATTCAGCGTCGAATACCGGCGTGCGTTTGGGGAGTGCCCGGGAGAAACTTTGCGACGACGCGGTCGGGGCTGAGCCAGGCAAGAAACCGGGTCACCACAAAACAAAAACGGCGAACCGAAGTTCGCCGTTTTGCTGCAACAGGCCGCCGATGCGGCCCGAAACATATTTACACCTTGATCTCGACGTCCACGCCTGCCGGCAGGTCGAGCTTCATCAGCGCGTCGACGGTCTTATCGGTCGGGTCGACGATGTCCATCAGGCGCTGGTGAGTGCGGATCTCGAACTGATCGCGGCTGGTCTTGTTGACGTGCGGCGAACGCAGGATGTCGAAGCGCTGGATACGGGTCGGCAGGGGCACGGGACCCTTGACGATAGCACCGGTACGCTTGGCGGTATCCACGATTTCGGCTGCCGACTGGTCGATCAGGCGATAGTCGAAAGCCTTCAGGCGGATACGGATCTTCTGGTTCTGCATGATTGTTCCTTAAAAGAGCGATGGGCCAGTGGCCCGGATAAAAGGGGACATGCCCGCGGGCATGTCCCAGGAAGATTGCTTAGTCGAGGATCTT
>NZ_ANKP01000041.1:0-6621 GCF_000319775.1 Cupriavidus sp. HMR-1 | reverse complement strand
TCGCTGCCGGTATTTCAGCAGCCTGCTAAGGGTGTCTTATCGGGACGGCGGAGTCGTGCTTGTAGGGACTTACCCCTATGGTAAGGGGCCCATTTAAGCAGAAGTTAATACAGAGTTAAAAAAAAGTAACTTCAGGTGCGCGGCGAGCCGGCACCGGGAATTTCTGAGCACGCTCATCGTAAAAAACCAGAAAGGCGGGGGTTTTTCGTGAGCTTTCTCAGTGTTTTGGCGGCGCTTTGCCCATAGCATCAGATTCATCTCCGCGTCATTGACGCATCGACTTGCACCGCGTAGCCCCTTCGGTGCCATATCACTGACCGCTCCCAATCTCAGCGTGCTTACGCCATGCCACCGAGCATGCCGCAAGCGCGTTGCGCCCGCCATCGGATTCCTTGCTCTTCGAGCATCGAATAATCGCCCGGCATCTGCCAGGAAATCCCACTTTTAACGTTTCTCGAGAGAAACCATGGAATCCTTCGCTAATAATCTGATCAAGCGCCCGCTCAAGCTTCTCGCTCTGGCTATGGTGTTGTATCTGGCTTCACAGTCCTTCATCGTCGGTTTGTTCGTTGCAGTCGTCGGATTCTTCTACCTGAAGGAGAAGGCGATCCAGTGGAGCAAGGTCGTACCGGCAGCGCCCAAGGTTTCGATGCCCGATGCTTCAGCAAAGCCGCAAGCGACCGCTGAGCAGCCGGTGCGGCCACCCGAGAAGCAGTACGAACGCTCGGCCGTGGTCACGCCCATTCGTCGCACCGGAACGCACGATCGTTCCTAATCACTAGCCGCCCTCCCTTGGGCGGCCTCATTCCATCTGTCGCGGGTATCCGATACCCGCCGGCAGGTGGGTCTCCGGATGCCTGTCCGGAGACCATCATGGACACAAACACAGCGGGATGGCAGCTGGACTTCTTCGGTGAAGCGGCCGCTATCGTTGTCTCGCCTCCCAAGGTTGACCCTTTGCCTGATCCCTCGCATTGGAGCGAGGCGGTACGAGAGAAGATGGTCGACGCGTTGATCAGCCTGGCATGCGACAGCCGGCGCGGCGACAACATGCCTGAATCACTGATTGACTGCGCAGAACTCCTGCGCGCTCGCATCCGAAGGAAGCCGCTCGATCATGAGGAGTACTGCATGACGCTCGGTTGGATTTTTGCATATTGGGACGGAGCGCTTCCCTATACATACGTCTGCGCAGTGTGTGGCGTGAGCCCCGAAGTGCTGCAAGACGTTGTCCTCAACAATGCCCGACTGAAAGCCGATCTCGATGAGGTCCGGCACCAGTGCTGTGGTTCACTCCTCTGAAATCTCATGTCGCTGTTCAAATTCATTAAGCAGACGACGGCTGCCATTCTGGGGCAGAACGCCGTTAGCGCAGAGCAGGCGGCACACGTCGCTGTGGGTACGGGCGCGGATAACGAATACGAGATCTTCATCAGCGGCGTGCCCCATCTCTTCCGTGACGAAGGTGACTGCGTTGTCCATTTTCGCGCGGAATTCGATCGCCTGATCCAGCACACAGCGTTCGGCTCAAAGCTGCTACCTGAGGTGTTTCCTCGTTGGACCAAGGTACGCGTCTACGACGAAAAGGGAGTAACTCCCAAATCGGTCGCCGAAGCAGTGATGCGTGAGGCCAAACATCAACCGATGCATTCGTCACCGCCGGTGGATCACAAAGCCGCCGGAGCTAAGCGAGATGGCGTTGCCATGTCGGATCGCGGGCCAGGCTCAGCCAATGCACATTCCTCGCATACCACACCGCGCGCAGAAGCATCGTCAGCTGACTACACCGTTGGAACGCTTATCGAATGGGGCGAGATGGATTTCCCAAATCGAAGGCCTGGCGGCAAGCGAACCTATACGTCGTTTGCCGTGAAGCTTGACACCAACAATGGTGTCAAGACGCTGCAAGGCGAAGGTCTCAAGGACGTCCTGGCGGATGCGCGCTGCAAAGCTGGTGAGCGCGTTGGCATTAAACGCCTCTATAAGGAGAAGGTTCCTGCTTTTGACCAGGCGACTGGTCGGCCCATCTTCGAGAGGGGCACGCAAAAGCAGCAACTTTGGGACCGTTGGGTCTGGTCCATTAACCGTATTCATTGACAAGGAAGCAACATGGCATCCGTAAATAAAGTCATCCTCGTGGGCAACCTCGGGGCCGATCCTGAAACCCGCTACATGCCGAGCGGTGACGCTGTTACCAACATTCGCCTCGCAACCACAGATCGCTACAAGGACAAACAGTCCGGTGAGTTCAAGGAAGCGACCGAATGGCATCGAATTGCATTCTTCGGGAAGCTGGCGGAGATCGCTGGCCAGTATCTGAAAAAGGGTTCATCCGTCTACATCGAGGGCCGAATCCGTACTCGCAAATGGCAGGACCAGTCCGGCCAGGACAAGTACAGCACCGAAATCGTTGCCGACCAGATGCAGATGCTGGGCGCCCGTCAGGGCGGACAGTCCGGCAGCGGCGACGATGGCTTCGACGAAGGCGGCAATGCTGGTCAGCGCACCGACGGTTCCACGCATGGACATCGCCAGTCGCAACGGCAAGCTAGCCAGCAGCCGACCGGGGGTTACGCCGGAGGCGGCGCGCAGCGTGATGGATTCGAAGACGACGAAATCCCGTTTCTGCGTCCTCTGGCGCTCGATGGGATTCCGTTCCGACGCTAAAACAGCCGCAGCAAGGCATCGAAATTTCAATTTGCAGCTGCTACCGGGTTCCCGGTAGCAGCTGCACCTTCCTTCCGTTGTCGGCGATTCACTGCCGCGCCGCTGATTCTTCCGTCTCCCTCGAAGCGTCATGCTGAAAAGACCTTCTGGCTACATGCCGGGATGTCCTTTGAGCAAGCGTTCCTTCGCCTGTCTCAGGCATCGACAAACCTACTCCACCTGGAGTTCATCCCTATGAAACTGAAAGATCTGAGCGTGATTGTTGCGAGTTGGGAATCCCGTCAGTGGGATGCCTTCATTGCGGAGTATTTGCCAGCAGGCGTCCTGACGGATGCGTTCTGGAGCGGCCGCCCTTGCCCTTGCCCCATATGCGGAGGTAAAGATCGGTTCACCTACACCCGTAACCGCGGCCGCGGAGATTGGGTGTGTCGCAAATGCAATAACGGTAGTCCTAGTGGTGGCGACGGTCTCGAACTGGTCCGCCGCTACACTAACATGTCCTACTTCGAGTTGAAGTGTCGGCTCAATGGTGCGGCGCCGCCGGCGCCCTTGCAATTGACTGTCCGACCCGTGCCGACGCGTAAGCCGCTTGATTCGGCGGCGAAGCTGCGCAGGATCGAGCAGCAGTGGGCTGCAGCTTCGTGCCTGTCTCCTGGCGACCACGCGATGCAGTACCTGGCCGCCCGCGTTCCTGGGCTGCGTGCGCCTCGGCCCCAGTCGTTGAGATTGGCCGTGCAGGAGTACTGGCACGAGAAGAAGTTGGTCGGGCAATTCCCGACGATCGTCGCGCAGTTCACGCTGCCCGACGGCCGCATGGCAACCGTGCATCGGACATCGTTGGATCCCCGTCGTCCTGAGAAGGCCATGGTGATCGACGCGGAGGGGGAGATTCTTCCCTCGAAGCGTAACGACGTGTCGGCGCTTCCCCCGGCCGGTGGCGCGGTGCGCCTGATGGCGCCGCGCAATGGCGAGCTGGGCATTGCCGAAGGGCTGGAAACGGCCTATGCCGCGTACATGCAGTTTGGTGTGCCGACGTGGTACTGCCTGAATCGTGTCCTGCTCAGCCAGTTCGTTGTACCAGACGGCCTTGGCATTGAGACTGTCCACATCTTTGCGGACTTCGATGCTGTTGACGAGAAAACGGGCAAATCACCCGGCGTGGCGGACGCTCTGGCGCTTCAAAAACGCTTGCGTCAGGCCGGCTACAAGGTGGTGCTTCACCGACCCAAGGTCCGGGGCACTGATTTTTGCGATGAATGGCGCACGGTTTATCAGTTGCGCCAGATGTCTAACCAGGCGGTAGCCGCCTAACTTCATACCGCCTTTCAAGGCGGCTCACTTTCAACCTCTGCCCCGTGGGTCTGTCCCACGTGGGCGGAACTCCCACTGTGGCAGGATCTCCCAGGAGAATGCAATGCCGCAAAAGGGTTTCACCGCGATCGTTAACAAGCTCCATATCCACGCCATGCGTCGCACGTTGACTCGCGAGGTGCAGGCTAACCAGTCGGAGGCGCAGTTCTTCCACGTCTATCGACGGGAGGCGTCTGGCGACTTCACGTTGGTCGAGAAAGGTCTTTCGTTCGACTCGGCCATGGATTTTTGCCTTTCGCCTACGACGGTCCACTGACTACGTCCCATCCCATTCAACACAAAGCCCGGCAACCGCCGGGCTTTTTTCATTTCTGCGTGGTTATTTTTGTCAGGCTGGCTTGCGCGCCTTGAAGCCGCGATAGCACGCGACGGCCGCTTCCAGCACGCAGTAGCAGATGACTGCGGCGAACACGAAGCGATTGATATCGTGGTTCGTGGAAAGGTAGTCAAAGAATTTCATCGAAACTCTCCGTTGATTGAGATCTATATTGCCACATTCGCGTTGCAGTCAAGGCCGTTCGGTCGGCATCAGAAGAAGCGGTCCATTGCGCTGTTGAGGCTGTCGACATCGAGTGCCATCATAGTAGTAGCGTCGCCGCTACCGTCGACCGGCAGTGGCAGGGGCACGGGGGCAGTCGGCGGCCGACTTTCCGCCGCGACCTGCTCGCTCGTTTCCTCAAGCTCGGGCGGAACTTCGGCCATCGGTGGTGCGCCGGTGTCGTTGCCATCCGGAATCCGCGCCCGACTAGAGGGAGGGGGCGCGATCGCTGTCAGCATTGCCTGGGAGCTGGGCGGTAAACTCGCCCCAGCGTTGAGGGAGCGGACGTACTCGGCGCCGAATTCCGCAAGGCGCCGGAATACCTCAGCGCGCAGTCGGGCGTCGCCGATTGCCGCTAGCTGTGCGAATAGCTGCGGCGTGGTCAGCGGGTTGAGCACCACCTTGATTGCGAGCTTGTCCATTCCGATCATCCGCGTGATTGCCGAGCGCTTCCGATATCAAAGAAGCCGTTCACGTTGGCAAAGCATGGAGACTTAATTGCGAAGATCTGTGAGCGTGGGAAAGCCGCACGGATGGCGGGCGAGTAAAGCGCACTGCCCCCGCCCGTCAAGACGATGGCACCGATATCCTCGCTCCGGCCGACACGCGTTTGCATCTCTTTAACGGCCGTGTGACATTGCGCGCGGGCGACTTCGAGATAGGGGAGCAGATCGATAGTCTTGTCGTAGAAGCGCATCGGCTTGCCGTCGCGCAGTGCCTTGTCGATACGTTCAATGCCGGTGACTGGCTCTCCCTCGTCTGCAGAGATCAGGCTGGCGACTTGCTGGTAGATCCGGGATGACCCGCCAGGTACGCCACCGCTGCGGCTATCGTCCATCAGGAATCCACGGGCAACGACCCAATCCGTAGTGAAGTACCCGACGTCGACGATCAGGCACGTTTCGTCACTGTCCAACCCCTTGCCTGATTGCCGCATGAAGGTAACGAGGGAGCCAAGCGGCTGTGGCAGGGCAACAACCTTGTCGATGGTGACCTGGCCCGTACCATAGTCGTGCGTACCGGAGAACCGTTCCTGGAGGGCACCGGAGTACTTCTGAAGGGTGTGGACGGGAAGCCCCAGCATCAGCTGTCCAATTTGCTGGGCATTGGCGTAGTGCAGGGCTCCGAACAGCAACGCTGCGTACTCGGGCGTGGTGACGAAGTCCTCAGACAGGGTGCGGCCAGTGTTTCCGTAGGCGGAAGTAATCGAAACATCTGGGCCGACCTCATACACCGCGCCGTCAATGGTGATATGGGCGACATCTCGTCTCTTGAAATAGCCGCCGCCATGGGTGCTCAGGTTAGAAGGCGAACCCGCCGGCGCAAGCGACGGAAACATTTGGTTCGCGACTTCCGCGCCAATGGGGAATGCGGATTTTGTGTTGCCGTATCCGACGTCAACTGCCCCGGTGCTGATGGAACCCATTTGAAACTCCTGTTGTTAGGTTGAAGATTGGAACAGATTCCTGTCACGTAGCTGTTAGCAATGTGTGAGCAGGTGTCATGGCTCTGTGCGTTGGAGTTAGATCGCTGTCAATGTGCTGTTAGGGAGCTAACACTTCGGCTCAGAAGTTCTTCCCAATCTACCTGCTAGTTTTGGAAGTCAAGGCAGCGAAAGCTCGCCAAAACACCGAGGATTTCATTGCGACGGGTTCGGCCTTTGGTTTATGCTGACGCCACCTACCGCGTCCCCGACGCATCGACCCCGCCGCCATCTGCGCGGCACATATGACCTCCGATTCTTCCTTGCGAAGGGTCCCTGCGAGGCCCGCTGTTCACGCCGGAGATTGAACCGGCTTTTTTTTCAATCAAATCAAGTGGACCGTGTCGGATAGTGAGGACACCGGACACCGCGATACCAAGCCGATTGGCGGTCTGTTTGTGAAAATAGACCGTAGTGCGGACAATTCCGAAGCCGGACACCGGACAGGTGCTCTGTGGAATTTCCGCGTATGCCCGACACCCTTACAGCCGCGTGGCTGGGTGCGGATCACGAAGCCCGACACACTGCGGCGGGGATGATCTGACTTTGGGGTGGGGAGCTG